>CACYXH010000006.1 GCA_902778245.1 uncultured Lachnospiraceae bacterium
TTTGGCGAGGAGACCCACTATGAAACAGATTACAAATAAAGAGTATGAGGAATGGCAGAAGTACAAAGCCGAGAAAGCAAAGGGTCATGTGCTGATGCCGGACACCGTCCGCTTCATCTGCGAAGCGAATGACACGGACCCGGGGAAAATCCACCGGCACTTCCTGGAGGTGCTGCCGAAGATCTGTCCGAGAGAATATGAATGACAAAAACGCCTCTGACCGTTGCCAGCTGGAGGCGTTCGTCACCTACGGGCTTATGTTCCTATTTCCGTTCCGCCCTTGAATGTGACGCGGATGTCTTCTTTGCTGTAAACGGTCATGTGGTCGACCATCGAAAGCCGGTCCTAGAGTTTATAGTGTCAGGTGCCAACGTGGCATGACAGAGATTATCTATCAGTAATCTGAAAGAACAGAGACATGGGGCGATACAAAAAAGATCGCCCTGCGTCTCTGCTATTTGCATATAGCTTGCATTTCGCAATCGAATGCGGTATACTACTGGCAAAGGAGGTTGCGAGATATGGCAAGAACAGCAAATGTATTTGCAAGGGTTGAACCCGGAGTAAAAGAGCAGGCAGAAAAAGTTCTTGATGAACTTGGAATTCCGATGTCAAATGCGGTAGGTATGTTTCTGCGGCAAGTAGTACTTCAGCGAGGAATTCCTTTTGAGATGAAATTACCGGAAAGGGCTCCTCTCGCATATGGATCACTTTCTAAAGAACAGTTTGATATAGAAATTGGTAAGGGAATGGCCGATATTGATGCAGGACGCACTATTTCAGCAGCGGATCTTCGGGCTGAAATGAAAAGGGACTTCGGAGTATGAGTTATTGCATAGAGTATACAAGTGAAGCAAGACAGGATTTGCGGGACATATATACCTATATTGCGGAAAAGCTACTGGTTCCTGAGACAGCAGAGAAACAGGTTAATCGTATCATGGATGCCATTGACGAGCTGGGTGAGATACCATTTCGCTTTTCATTATACGAATTTGAACCGTGGCATAGCCAAGGATTCCGATCTGTCCCTGTTGACAACTATATCATCTTCTATCAACCAAAAGAAGATAGTACAGTGTATATTGTTCGGATCATGTACGGAGGTCGTGATATCCAAAGACAATTTGAAAAGACTTTGAAATTGTAAATATTGATTTTTGGTTATGAAGTGGCAAGGTGACATTTGGAGCTGAACCAAAGGATTGTGCAATCAGAATTTGGTTCTCTGGCACTATTATGATCTAAAGTTCAGTCCAGCAGTGGAAACTAATGAAAAGAAAGCAGCTCCTAACCCTAAGCGGAGACAGCGTGAAGCAAAAAACAGCTGCAACACACCGGTATCGGGACAAAATCTCAGCAGGGTTTTACAGCTACAGCGTGAGAAAATCAAAACCGCGCGTCGGCAAATAAGCAAAGAGCAGCGAGATGCAGAGAAGCAGCATCATTTTGAACTGAAACAGCAGAAACGAAAAGCAAAGCATAGAGGGCATTGAAAAAAATTATCACTATTTTCAAAATTCACTTGACCTTCACGCAACGTCATAGACTATGGTTATTCTATCAAGAGCAGGAGGTCATAGCGGTATGAAAACTGTAAAGGAAATTGCAGAGTTCACAGGTATCAGCGTGCGCACACTTCACTATTATGATGAGATTGGATTACTTGCTCCTTCACAAAAGAGTGAAGCGGGATACAGACTTTATGACGATAAAGCACTGGAGAAGCTGCAGCAAATACTGTTTTTCAGAGAATTTGATATTCCATTGAAAGAGATCAAATCTGTAATAAATCATCCTGACCTTGATAGGAACCAGATTCTGCAAATGCAGAGGAAAATGCTGGTAGCTAAAAAAGAACGTCTGATACGTCTGATTGCCAGCATTGACAACATTCTGAAAGGAGACAACAAGATGGATTTTACAGTATTTGATGAAACAGAAATTCGCAGAATGTATGATAATATTGTTCAGAATATGAACGATGCACAGAAGCAAATTTTTGTAGACACGTATGGCAGTATGGAGGCGTTTAAAGAACATTTTCTCACGAATGCTGCTACGGAACAGGCACAGAAAAATTTTGCTAAAGTTGTTGAATGGTATGGAAGTAAGGAAGCTGCATTTGAGGCTGCAACCAATGCACCATCAACCGATATCATGACATCGTACCAAAAGCGTATCGGTACAATTCAGAAGAAATTGGCTGATCGTAAGGGAACAGATGTGGATTCTTTTGAAATCCGTGAATTGATTGGTGAATATGATTTTGTGGCAAAGCAGCTCTACCAGATGAAAGATGTTCGTGAACTGATGTTGCAGATCGCACATGGCTATAGGACAAACCCGGAAATGCAGACAGGTGTCGATTCAGTTTATGGAGAAGGCTCTGCTGCTTATATTGGAGAAGCTATCGAAGCATTTTACATCAGGCAGTGACACCCTCGAAATAGGCTCTTAAATATGCTTGCTGAAGCAACCACAACAGAATTAACCAAAGTCGAGAATCCACAGGGTTTGCGGGAGAATCAGATTGTAGCAAAGCAAGGAGGAACCATTGCCGGAAATGCCAGGAAAGATATTAAGAAAAGAACGGGGCGTCCGGTGATTACCCCTCAGAATGCGAGACAGCTGAATGAAACTGTGGTTGAGATGATAGAAGAAGTAGCTGCGACGGTAGATACAGGAAAAGAAGAGTTATAAATTGATATTTACGGAGATGAGGGACAATGAATAATATACTTATATTGGCTGGCAGTCCGAGAAAGAACGGCAATACAGACAGACTTGTTGCTTCCTTCGCTGATGGAGCCAGAAAAAATAATATGGTTGAAATCGTATCCGTTTCTGACTATAAGGTGAACCCTTGTATTGGATGTAATTCCTGTTTTACAAGGGATGGAAACGAGTGCTTTCAAAACGATGATATGAATCTGATATATGATAAGTTAAAAGCAGCAAATATGGTCGTGATTGCTTCTCCGGTCTATTTTTATGGACTCAGTGCTGAATTAAAGGCAATTATTGATAGATTGCATACACCAATGAGAAATGAATTCAAAATTAAGAAACTTGCACTGATATTAGTTGGCGCTGCAACGCTACCAGAGTTGTTTGATTCTATTATCATGCAGTATAAGCTTGTCTTGAATTTCTTTCATCTGGAGGATGCGGGAATGGTACTTGTAAGGGGAGCAAAGGATAAGGGGGATGTTTCTGAGGAGGCATTGAAAGATGCTTACAATTTGGGGATATCAATTAATATTGAATGAGAGCTTGCCGGCGCGTGATATGATACCTCCAAGGCAGATAGGTTAAATAACCAAAATCTATCTTGGAGGTTTTTATGTATTGAAAATATACTGTTCAGGAGAAGGTTGATATCGTTGATGACAATCAACAAGGTAATTTATATCATGACCTTCCAGTCAAAATCATGGCGAGTTGTAAAAACCGTCCGTGCCCTGCGCGCCATAAATCGTCCCACCGCCGCCGACAACGTCGTAATGTACGTCGTTCACGCGGTTATTGACGGTGACCGCTCCCTCGGCGCAGCCTGCCAGGGCAGCCAGATAATAAGTGCTGCCGGTGACAGCCGGGAATGAATGAGAGGCACTCTCGCCCGTAACGCTATCCGTGCCGCTGACGCCGTTGAGACCGCGCTCCTCGATCGTGAAGACGATCTCATACCACGGATCCGGGAAGACGGACGCGCTGTCGCCATCCATCGTGAACGCGAGCTCGTCCCCCGAGTCTGTCGCATACAGGAGTCCCGCATAGGGGTCAGCAGCAAATGAAACGCCATAGCCGTATTTATTCTCCATCGTACCGCTGCCGTCTTCGTAAATAGTAAGAACCCAGTCATCCGGATCCTCTGCCCGTTTTCCGTCGATGATCTCCTCCACCTCGGCATAGCGATTATACGGGCGGGTTCCCTGATCCGATGCAAAGCAGTTTCCGGATAGCAGCACAGCAAGCGCCAGAAGAAGGAACAAAAACCGTTTCGTCTTTTTCATGTCTCACCCTCCCAAAATTGATATTAAATATATGATCTTAACATATAGAAACGGCTTTGTATAGGGCATGTACCTGCGCGGGGGAAGGGCAGACAATAAACTTGCTCCATATGAGATTGCGGATGAAGCCGGCTCAGGGGATGATTTTCATTGAGGTTCCTTCTGACTTTTATCTTCTTTGGGTAACTTTTTAAAAAAATTGATCAGAAATAGTACAGTAATTGGCGTGGAGAGCAGCAAGGAAACAGGCTGAGCCTCCTGTATTCCACTGAGCCCCCTGAGCGAGGAAAGTATCAATAGTGTCGGGATAAGCAACAGTCCGCTTCTTACAGCTGAAAGCAGGGACGCGCCCAGGCGGTTGCCCGTACTTTGAAACAACATTTCCGTCGTCATACAAGGCGGCAATACTAAGGTTGCCAACGCCTGCAATGTCAAGGCTCTTGTACCGATTTCTATAACCTCTGGGTCGTTACGGAACAGCGCAATCAGGCTGCCCGAAAAGATGACCAGAAAAGCGCTGCCGATGACGATGATCCCCTCTGATGCCAACGCGGTAAAAACAAAGCCTTTTCTGATACGCGAGTATTTTCCGGCGCCGTAGTTGAACGCAGATACAGGCTGGAATCCCTGTCCGATACCCAGCGCAATGGAGAATGCAAAGAAGATAATGCGGGATACAATACTCATCGCCGCAACAGCCGCGTCGCCGTACACAGCACATTGAGCGTTCAGCAAAACGGTCGTCAGGCTGTTCAATCCCTGTCTTAAAAGGCTGGGAAAGCCTGTCGCCATAATGTCCCCGAGCATTGCCGGAGTGACCTTTGCGGCATTTTTGAAGCTGATTTTTGTTTCTGTTCTGCCTGACAGGAACATGCAAAGCAAAATTCCCCAGCTGACAAGCTGACTGAGGGCGGTGGAGAGTCCCGCTCCGGCAATTTCCATCTTCAAGCCGAACATAAGAATAGGGTCCCCTATCATATTCAGAACAGCGCCCGCCATCAGGCCGACCATTCCGAGGCTCGCTTTTCCCTCGTAACGCAGAAGATTGTTAAGCGTCAGGCTCGAACTCATAAACGGCGCCGCCAGCAGTATGTAGAAAATATATGTTTTTGCAAAGGGCGCAATTGTTACTGTGCTGCCAAGGAACATTACGATGTCATCAAGCCAGATAAATCCCACAACACTGATGATAATACCGAACAAAATCGACGAGAAAAATCCCGCCGAAGCGTGAACGGAAGCACTCTCTTTATCCTTCGCACCGAGAGATCTTGAGAGAATACTTCCCGCCCCCTGACCGAATAAAAAACCAAATGCCTGAATGATGGCCATAAAGCCGAAAACGATACCGACAGCTCCGCTGGCGCTTGTACCAAGCTGACCGACAAAGGCGGTATCTACAAGGTTGTAAATGTTTGTGACGAGCATTGAGATAACCGACGGAATTGACAGCGTAAGCACCAATTTAGAAATCGGTGTTTTCGTCATTTTATCATATTGTGTGATGTTGCCTTTTTGACTCATAAATGTTCCTCTTTCTTTATCAAAACGATGCCCGCCGTATTGGACACGATGGTAAACAGATCCATTGCCAATGAGGTGTAGTTGTGAATGGTAAAATCGTATACGCACCACATCACCTGTGTTGCAATGATGACGGTTTTTAAAGTAATCTCACTCTTGGTGTCCAGAAACCAGGTAAAAAGGCAGGCGGCGAAAACCGGCAGCCATCCGATGAAACCCATCCGGTTTACGCTGCCGGTAATGACGATCTGAATTGCAATAAACAGAAGCTTAAGCGGGACCGTCAGCTCCTGCTTAAAGCAGATCAGATTCCTCAATATGCTGACCGCGTTGGAGATAAAACCGGTCACGCCTCCCAGGATGAGGTTTCCAATTCCCATGATGGCGAATTGAATGCACTGCACCCGCAGGATATTTTTCTTCGTTTTGATAAATCCGATTCCCACCATCAGCAACGCGCCGATGAAGGTGACGGCATTTCCAAGCAAAATAGTATTCATTGTCATTAGCTCCAGTTTGATTTCAAAACAGTTCCCCAGTATAATAGCATCAAAAATGGCTGTAATCAATCGAAATATTATATGGGTTTGCTTTTTGCGGGGAACATAGAAGAATAATAATCATAGGATATAGAAAGGCACGATAAAGGAAAATCTGGATGTGAACAGTGAAAAAATAGAAAATCTCCTAAATCTGGCGCTGGACGCCACCGATGCGGAGCGGGACAAATCTCTGAATTTACAGGTGGGCTATGAGCCGGCGCAGCGGGAGTGGGAACTGATCATTAAGTACGATCAGGCGGCAGGCGCGCAAAGGGAGGAGCTGGCCTCTGTAGTGCCCCTGTCCTATGGGTACGGTATTATCCGTGTATCAGAAACGGAGATTGAGCGATTAGCCGCTTTGCCGGAGATAGAATATATAGAAAAACCAAAGAGGCTGTTTTTTGCAGTGGATCAGGGCAAAGCAGCTTCTTGCTTTTCTGGTCTGCCTGTCGTATCAGAAGATATTGAAGCAATAACAGAGGGCCAGGCAGCGGCAGGAGGCGGCTCTTCGGATACCGGAGGAACAGTGACAGTACCCCTTAGCGGAAATGGAATTATCACAGCAATCATTGACTCCGGGGTGGATTATTTTCATCCTGATTTTCGGGGCTGGGATGGTAGCACGCGAATCCTGGACATTTGGGATCAGACGGTATCATCCGGCAACCCTCCTGCTGGTTTTTTGCAGGGAACAGAATTTAGCAGGGAGGAGATTAATCGGGCGTTGTCTCTTGGCAGCAGAGGCGAGGGTTATAAAATTGTACCCAGCGTAGATTATAGCGGTCATGGAACCGCAGTTCTTGGAATTGCTGCCGGAAATGGCAATGCCTCCGGAGGCCGCTATGGCGGCGGCGCGCCCCAGAGTGATATTCTGGTGGTGAAGCTGGGAACCCCCGGATTATCCGATTTTCCCAGCACTACCCAGCTGATGCAGGCAATGGAGTATGTGACGCGAAAGGCTATGGAATATCAGAAGCCAATTTCAGTCAATCTGAGTTTCGGAAATGTGTACGGCTCCCACAGTGGTACATCACTTTTAGAAACTTACATGAATGAGATGGCGGGAGCCTGGAAGAACGTCATTGTAGTGGGAGCGGGAAATGAGGGGAGCGCAGCAGGGCACGCATCCGGCAGGCTCACGGACTCGGAGATAGAGATCGTAGAATTAGCCGTCGCAGAATATGAGACGAATCTGAATCTGCAGTTATGGAAAAATTATGCCGACGAATTTGAAATTACCCTGGTACATCCTGCCGGTCAGAGAATTACACTGAATGCGCCTTCTTTTTCAGCCTCTTCCGGAAGCCCGGGAACCAGACGTTACCGGATGGACAATACGGAAATTCTGGTCTATTACGGAACCCCCTCACCCTACAGTCAGAATCAGGAGATTTATTTCGATTTTATCCCGGCGGGACAGTTGGGAAACTATATTACTTCCGGTGTATGGCGGATCGAGTTGACGCCCCGGCGAATCGCCAGTGGAATGTATGACATGTGGCTCCCTGGTGCGGAGGCTCTAAACCGCGGTACAGGTTTTTTGCGTCCTTCACCGGAGGTAACACTGACTATTCCTTCCACCGCTGAAAAAGTAATTACAGTGGGAGCCTATAACTCTCATACATTGTCTTATGCCGCTTTTTCCGGCAGAGGCTACACCCGTTCCCCGGAGAAAATCAAACCGGATCTGGCCGCTCCCGGGGTGGACATCATCACCACTGCCGTGGGCGGAGGTTATGCGGCGGTGACGGGGACCTCCTTTGCTGCGCCTTTCGTGACAGCGGCATCTGCTCTGCTGATGCAGTGGGGCATTACTGCCGGGAATGATCCATACTTATATGGAGAGAAGGTCAAGGCGTATCTGATCAAAGGCGCCAGAAGGCTGCCGGGCTTTACCCAGTGGCCGAACCCGCAGCTGGGGTGGGGGACACTATGCGTGAGGGAGAGTTTTCCGGGGTAAAGAGGATAATTACCGGTTTTCGGCGATTTTGGTTACAAAAACAGCATAATTTTTGATATTGAAGTTGTAATATTGAACGGGATAATCTAAAATAGAACTATTGTTGAATAAAATAATTTGCCCGAATGACCCGTGTGCTTGTGGAAATGGGAATAATATAAAAAGTTGTTTTATGATCTGATGGATTTAATAAGTCTTTTGAAGCGTATGATAAAGTCTATGGAGCAATCTGATGACTTATGGATGCTGAAAATATAAGAAGAAAGAAGTACTGAGCATGAAAGCAAAAAGAATAACGAAAACTTTATTAGTGATAGCGGCAGCTGTCTGTTTGACAGGATGTACGGGACGGTCTGCGGGAGGCAGTCTGACAGCGCAGGGAATGGACTCTATCGAGGCGTTGGATTACCAGGCGGCTCTGGAATATTTCCAACAGGCGGTGAATAGTGGAGAAGATCGTGTTCCTGCATTGCGGGGAGCCGGCATGGCATATATGGGCATGGCAAAGTATGAGGAGGCTGTCCAGGTCTTTGATCAGGCACTGGATTATACGGATGAGAAAATGCCGGAAGCAGTTCAGGATATCCTTCTGTACAAAGCATCCGCTCAGTTTCGCCTGAAAGATTATGATGGAACCATTGAGTCCTGCGATCAGATATTGCAAGAAGAGGAAGTGGCGGATGCGTATTTCCTCAGAGGAGCCAGCTGTCTGAAACTGGAATATCAGGAGCGGGCCAGGGAAGATTTTGATCAGGCAACGAAGCTGACTCCGGAGGACTATACCCTGTATTTGAATATTTATGAAAGTTATGAAGCGCAAAATCTGTCAGCCCTGGGGGATGAGTATCTTCAGACAGCTTTGAATATTACGCCAAAGAGAGCGGAAGACTACTATTGTATCGGTCAGATCTATTATTATCTGGAACAGTATGATCAGGCACAGAATGCGCTGATCTCTCCGGTGAATGAAAAATATCTCCCTGCGCTGGGATTGATGGGCCGGATTTATTTGGCGCAGAATGATTATGCTCACGCAAAAGGGATGTACGAACTGATCCAACAGGAGAGCGGGGAAAGTGCCCAGACCTACAATGGACTTGCTCTGTGTGCCCTCGCGTCCGGAGAATACGATGCAGCCCTGGAATACATCCAAAAGGGACTAAATATGGAGGGCGATGCGGGTAAGCAGGAACTTTTCTTTAATGAAATCGTAGCGTATGAGCGGAAATTGGATTTTGTGACGGCGAGGGTGAAAGCGGAGGCATATACCTCTCTTTACCCCACGGACGATGCAGGACAGAAGGAACTGGAATTTTTATCTACTCGATAAAAGGCAAACATGGGAGAAAGCATGGCAGAAGCGTTGAAAATAGAACAAATACAAGAAAAGGTCATATTGGTGGGAGTCAGCCTGCAGGATGAGCGGGAGGCAGAAGAATCCCTGGAAGAACTGCAGGAATTGGCGGATACCGCAGGGGCAGTGACAGTGGGAAGACTGCTGCAAAACCGGGAATCGATACATCCGGGAACCTACATTGGAAGCGGAAAGATAGCGGAACTGAGGGAGATGATAGAAGATACAGGCGCTACAGGAATCATCTGTGATGATGAATTGTCTCCGGCTCAGCTGCGCAATCTGGAGCAGGAACTGGAGAGCAAGGTGATGGACCGTACGCTGCTGATTCTGGATATCTTTGCGGCCAGAGCCAATACCAGCGAGGGAAAGATACAGGTAGAACTGGCACAGCTTCAGTACCGTCTGGCCCGTCTGGTGGGACTTGGGCATTCTCTGTCCAGACTGGGCGGCGGTATTGGCACCAGGGGACCGGGTGAAAAGAAACTGGAGATGGATCGCCGCTTAGTGAAAAAACAGATCGCCCAGCTTCGAAGGGAGCTGCAGGAGGTAAAACGGCACAGGGAGCTGATCCGGGAACGGAGAAAGAAGAATTCTGTTCCGGTGGCAGCCATCGTAGGATATACGAATGCCGGAAAGTCCACGCTGCTCAACACGCTGACAGAGGCGGGGGTGCTGGAGGAGGACAAACTCTTTGCCACTTTGGATCCTACCACAAGGGTATTAGCGCTGGATGGGGGGCAGGAGATACTGCTGACAGATACCGTTGGATTTATTCGAAAATTACCACATCACTTAGTGGAAGCGTTTCAGAGTACGCTGGAGGAGGCGAAGTATGCAGATATTATCCTGCATGTAGTAGATGCTTCCAGTCCCCAGATGGAAAAACAAATTCATGTAGTCTATGATACCTTAGATCAGTTGGACGTAAAAAATAAAACGATGATCACGCTGTTTAACAAGCAGGATATGCTGACAGAACATTTATCACTGAGAGATTTTCGGGCTGACCATGTCATAGACATCTCTGCCAGAACGGGAGAAGGGCTGGAAAAACTCAAAAACACCTTGGGAGAGATTTTGACAGAACGGCAGATTTTGATTGAACGGCTGTATGCTTATGGGGAGGCAGCAAAGATACAACTGATCCGGAGATTTGGACAGCTGCTGGCAGAAGAGTATCGGGAGGATGGCATATATGTGAAAGCATATGTGCCGCAGGAAATATATGGAAATGTGTAAAAAATACCGGCTCGCTTTCGCGAACCGGTATTTCCATGGTTACATATTAGCATTTAACAACGTTAGCTGCCTGCATTCCGCGAGCGCCTTCGGTCAAATCATAAGTAACAGCCTGTCCTTCTTCGAGGGTCTTAAAGCCTTCGCCCTGGATAGCTGAGAAGTGTACGAATACATCTGCTCCGTCTTCACCGGTGATGAAGCCATAGCCTTTTTCTGCGTTGAACCATTTTACTGTACCTTTGTTCATGACGGGTACCTCCATTTCGATTATGAAAAATTTGCTTTGATCTTGGTAATAAAACCCCAATAGCCATACGATTACTAGGCGCTGATTCCATAATCAAAAATAGCTATGTTATCTTACAACCGTCAATCTTAATTGCCTTTTGATTATATGCCCTGCGAAAAAATATGTCAAGGGTAAAATCAGTTTTCCGTCTCCGAAAATTCATCTAAAAAGTCGTAGAAAAGGCTAAGATTTTCTTCGAGATCTTCTTCGTCATCTTCCAAACCATCTTCCTCAAGATCTATCTCATAATCATCGTCTTCATCGAATTCTATGTCGACATCATCTTCATCTACAAACTCAATATCATAATCATCGTCCACATCATCATACTCGTCGTCTTCATCAAAGTCCCAGTCATCGTCCATGGTGGTCAAAACTTCTGTGATATCTGCCTTTGAGAGAAGAAAATCGGCAGCTTTTTCTTCATAAATATTCCAGAGCAGATATTCTTTGCCGTATTCCTGCTCAAAAGCATCTGTGCTTTCGTACTGCCACAAATCGGCCTGTTCTTCCACATAAGCTGTGTAGTCTGTTTCTGTGATCTGAATATTTTCCGTGTTGCAAAGGGCGCTGATAAAGAGCTTGCGGTTTACATCCTCCAATATTTCGTCTTCCAGATCCTCGTCTGTCATTCCGGAAGCTTCATAAAACTCGTCCTCGCTCATGCCGAATGCATCGGCAAAAGAACTGTAACGTCCTCTTATGGATTCTTCACAGGAATCATAGAGTTTGTCAGGATATCCGTTAAATTCACAGTTTTCAATGGCAGCTAAAAGAACATTTTCTCTGGTTTCGTACTTGCTTTGCTCGTCATATTCCTTTTCCAGATCTTCCCGGATGGAAGCTTCAAAGGCTTCCTTTGAGTCAAATCCCATTGTTTCTACAAAATGGTCGTCATATTCAGGGATTATGACTTCCTGCACATTTTTTACCGTAATATCAAAATCAATTGTTTTCCCGACCCACTCTTCATACCAAGCATCTTCGCCAAAGCTGCTGGAAAAAGTTTTGTTATCACCAACAGTGCATCCGGTCAGCTGCTCGTCCACATCATTTCCCAGGTCTGCATAGCCCAGCTCCAGAGTATAGTCTGTTTCGGAAATCATAGGTTCTTCTTCTCCGCTGACGGTTGCGATGATATCAATTGTCAGTACATCGCCGTCCTGAGAAGGGCGTTCTGCCTCGGATAGTTCATAATTATCATTGAGGCGGTTCTCCACCTCTATATCTACTTCCTCATCACCCACAGAATAAACGGGGCGTTCTACCTCAAGCCCGGTATAGTCGCCAAGAGTAATATAAGTGTCTGCGTTTTCTAACAGATATCCGGTAATCACTTTGTCTGAAGAAGCCTCCGTGGTTTCTTCGCCGAAAAAGGTATTTCCGTAGCCGCCAGTAATCGAAATAGTCAGAAGACCAGTTAGTAAAATAAGAGATTTCTTGCTCATAACGATATCCTTTCTACCTAATAAATGATGATAGAAGTATCATATCATTTTCGGGAAAACAAGTAAATTCCCCAAAATGATCTGATACCACCCATGTAACATCCCCCATATCCTATAAATTAAAGATAATAGCGGAACTGATAGAAACATTTTATAGAATAGATGTGACAGGATTGTGAAAACATGATATATTTATTTCACTGGAGATAAAAAATGGAGTGATGATACAGGTACAGAGCAGTTGGCGGGGCGGATACAAGTTAAAGGCCGTCAGGCCAGGAAAGGAAGCAGAATGAAAATCATACTCCCGGAAAAAGTAAAATTTATTTTAGCGCAGCTGGAAGAATATGGTTTTGAGGCCTATGCGGTGGGAGGATGTGTCAGGGACGCCTGCCTGGGGCGGCTTCCCAATGACTGGGACATTACCACCTCAGCTTCTCCGGAAGAGGTAAAGGGCATTTTCCCCAAGACCTTTGACACGGGAATTGAACACGGTACCATCACTGTGCTGGTGGACAAAGAAGGATTTGAGGTGACGACCTATCGCATTGACGGAATCTACAACGACTGCCGCCATCCTGCACAGGTACAGTTTACCTCCAGCCTGGTGGAGGATCTGAAAAGGCGGGATTTTACAATAAACGCTATGGCTTACAACGAGAGGACCGGACTGGTGGATGAGTTTGGCGGAGTAAAGGACTTGAAGGATGGCATTCTTCGATGTGTAGGGAATCCGGAGGAGCGCTTTGGAGAGGATGCTTTGCGCATGATGCGAGCCGTTCGTTTTTGTTCCCAGCTTGGTTTTCGGATGGAAGAGAGAACGGCATTGGCTATCAAAAAGCTAGCCCCTTCTCTGAAGAAGATCAGCGCAGAGCGCGTTCAGGCAGAACTGATAAAGCTGTTGGTATCGCCGCATCCTGACTGGATACGTCTGGCATGGGAGACCGGCATCACGGCGGTGGTGCTGCCGGAATTTGACCGTGTTATGGATCAGCCTCAGAACAATGCCCATCATATTTATTCTGTGGGAGAACACACGCTGGAAACTTTAAAGGCAATCCGCCCGGACAAGGTGCTTCGTCTTACTATGCTTTTGCATGATATGGGAAAGCCGCAGGTAGTACGCCTGGATGAAAAAGGCATCTATCATTTCAGGGGACATGCCGCCAGCAGTGCAGTGATTGCCAGAACGGTCATGAAACGACTGAAGCTGGATAATGATACTTCCGGAAAAGTATATCGCCTGGTGGCTAATCATTCTCTGTATCCGCAGGCTACCCCCGAGGGGGTGCGCAGGGGCATCTTTCAGATTGGAGAGGACCTGTTTCCTCTGTTTCTGGAAGTGAAACGCGCAGATATTCTGGGGCAGAGCCCGCAAGTGCGGGAAACGAAATTAAATTATCTGGAACAGATCAGTCAACTGTACAGTGAGATAATGTACCGGGGGGACTGCCTTTCCCTGAAAAATCTGGCTATTACAGGAAATGATCTGCTGCGGGACGGTGTAAAACCAGGTAAATCCTTGGGCGAGCTGTTAAATAGCCTTTTGGACGATGTATTGAAAGATCCCGGACATAACGAGAGAACCTACTTATTAGAAAGAAGCCGGCAGCTCCGGCGGGAATTGTTAGAACGACCTGATGAAAAAACAGTTGCGCCCCCGGAAAATGACATATATACTGTAAGTGAAAATTAGGAGGAGACTATCATGAAATTTATAACGACTCCCGTGAAAGGGATGAACGACTTTCTGCCTGCGGACATGCGGCTGCGAGAACATGTGCTTGGCCTGATTAAAGAGACTTATGCCACTTACGGTTTTGACCACATTGAAACCCCGGCTATGGAACATATTGAGAATCTGACCGGAAAACAGGGCGGCGAAAATGAGAAATTGATCTTCAAAGTGTTGAAGCGCGGCCGGGAACTGGAGAAGGGAATGGAGAACGGCGAACTGGCTGACAGCGGTCTTCGCTATGATCTGACGGTGCCTCTGGCGCGCTATTATTCAAATAACCGAAATGAACTTCCCACTCCCTTAAAGGCATTGCAGATCGGCAATGTCTGGAGGGCGGATAAACCACAGAAAGGCCGTTTCCGCCAATTTACCCAGTGCGATATCGACATTATCGGAGATTCCTCCATTATGGCGGAGATTGAACTGATCGCAGCGACTTCTAAGATGCTGACCCGTATTTTTTCTGAGGTGGGTATCAGGGAATTTACCGTACACATCAATGACCGCCGGATATTGAAAGCTATGGCGGCCTGCGCCGGCTTCATGCCGGAGCAGTACGATGACGTTTTCATTATTCTCGATAAGATGGACAAGATTGGCCTGGAGGGTGTGAAAGAAAGTCTGTTAAACAAAGAATATCCGGCAGAAGCGGTGGAAAAGTACATCGCCATGTTTGAAAAGATTAAACCGGAGCTGGTGTGCAGCGAGTTCTGCAAGACTGCCTGCGGTGAATTTCTGGAAGAAACAGTTCCGGTCTATATGGATACGATCATGAACAGCGTATCCTGCATGATCGATCCTGGCGTACATCTGATGTTTGATCCCACCCTGGTGCGGGGCATGTCCTACTATACAGGAACCATCTTTGAGATCAGTATTGACGGTTACAATTTCTCCATCGCCGGGGGCGGACGTTACGATGAAATGATCGGACGCTTCTCAAACCAGCCGGCGCCGGCCTGCGGATTTTCCATCGGCTTTGAGCGCATTGTAACAATTTTAAAAGACCTGAACTGGAAGGAAGAAAATGGCGGAAAGAAACGCACTGCATTTCTTGTGGACGAAAAAGCATCTCCTTCCAAACTGCTGGAGGTATTTAAAAAGGCTACCGAAGTGCGTGCTGAGGGCACCATTGTGACAGTGCAGCCGTTGAAAAAGAATGCAAAATTCCAGATTGAGACTCTGGAGAAAAATGGTTACACAAATATCAGAAAAATATATGATGATACGGAAGTATAGATAGCCCATTTATTGGAGACCTAAGGTTCTTACGCATATCCGGCCGCGTTCTCTCATAGATTAGAGGGAGTATGAAAAGGGGGACGCGGAATGAATGACAGGGGACTGAAGGTACTGGAGCAGTATGATCTGGAAATTATCAGTACCAGGCGCGGCCGGGGCTCCTATATCTGTGAGACGGACAGAGGGTTAAAGCTGCTGTGCGATTTCGAGGGCTCGGAAAAGAAGCTGGTTTTTCAGAACAGAATGCTTCAGGAACTGAAAGAGGCAGGCTATGAAAACGTGGATACGGTGCTGGAAAACAAAGAAGGAAAGCTGGTATCTCAGGACAGGGATGAGAACAGATACGTTTTGAAGGATTGGTTTTTCGGCAGGGAATGCAGTTCTTCCGGGGAAGAAGATATTATGGATGCGGTGGAGAATTTGGCCAGACTTCATCTGTGTATGAGATTTCCAGAAGAAGAGAAGCAATACTGCGGCATACCATTGGACAAAGATCTGGAGGCTAAAACCCGGGAGATGAAAAAGGTGCGTTCTTTTATCCGTGGACGAGAGTCAAAACATCCCTTTGAACAGATGTTTCTGAAAAGCTTTGCCGAATTTTATGAGCAGGCTCAGACGGTGTGCAAGCAGGCTGAGACATTCTGTAATGAGGGAAAGACGGAGGTCCAGATTGCGGAGGGTACTTTGTGTCATGGTGATTATAACTACCATCATGTGTTGTTTCTTGACCGGGGAATGGCTACCACCAACTTTGGAAAGTGCCATTTTGATTTTCAGGTGCAGGATCTGTACCAATTTATGAGAAAGATACTGGAGAAACAGAACTGGGATCCACAGTTGGGAGTACGTATGCTTTCTGCCTATGAGCGGGTGCGGACACTTCCGCCGAAAGAACGGGAGTTTTTGTACCTTCGTATGGCCTATCCGGAGAAGTTTTGGAAACTGGCCAATCACTATTACGGAAGCAGAAAAGCCTGGATTCCGGGACGATATCTGCAAAAACTGGAGACCTTATGCCAACAGCAGGAGAAGAGGAACAGTTTTCTGAATCTATTAGAATAATGGTTTATTCCCTGGAAGAAATATAATATAATAAAAAATCAAGATACATAGGAGGTAATGAGATGGACTATAAGAAGATATATGAAGAATGGCTGGCCAATCCGTATTTTGATGAAGCAACAAAAGCGGAACTTAAGGCAATTGCGGAAGATGAAAAAGAAATTAAAGAACGGTTTTATGGGGATCTTGAATTCGGAACTGCCGGTCTTCGTGGGATCATCGGAGCCGGAACCAACCGTATGAATGAATATGTGGTACGTAAGGCGACCCAGGGACTGGCTAACTACATTATCAGTGTAGGTGGACAGAGCAAGGGGGTTGCCATTGCTTATGATTCCAGAAGGATGTCACCGGAATTTGCAGATTTTGCAGCACTCTGTCTGGCGGCAAACGGAATCAAAGCCTATGTATTTGAGTCGTTGAGACCGACTCCGGAACTCTCTTTTGCGGTTCGCAAACTGCATTGTATTGCAGGTATTAATATTACTGCCAGTCATAACCCTCCGGAATATAACGGTTACAAGGTATACTGGGAAGATGGAGCTCAGATCACGCCCCCTCATGACACTGGTATCATGGCTGAAGTGAAAAAAGTTACCGATTACAGCACTACCAAGACCATGGATAAAGACAAGGCAGTGGCTGCAGGACTGTATCAGGTCATTGGCGCGGAAATTGATGACGCTTTTATTGCAGAACTGAAGAGTCAGGTGCTGCATCCTGAGACGATCAAGGAACAGCAGGACAATCTGAAGATCGTATACACTCCGCTCCATGGAACCGGCAATATTCCGGCACGAAGAGTGTTAAAGGAACTTGGTTTTGAACATGTCTATGTGGTTAAAGAACAGGAACTGCCGGATGGCAACTTCCCCACCGTCAGCTACCCGAATCCGGAAGCGGCGGAAGCCTTTGAACTTGGCCTGAAACTGGCAAAAGAAGTAGATGCAGATCTGGTACTTGCTACTGATCCGGATGCGGATCGTCTGGGCGTGAGGGTGAAGGACAAAGACGGAATCTACCATGATCTCACCGGAAACATGTCAGGCTGTTTGCTGGCGGACTATGAGATTGGCCAGAGAAAAGAGATAAACGGTCTTCCGGAGGATGGAGTTCTGATAAAAACAATCGTGACTACGAATATGGCGGATGCCATCGCAAAATACTATGGAGTAAAGCTGGTGGAGGTACTCACGGGATTTAAGTACATCGGCCAGCAGATCCTGGGCTTTGAGCAAAGCGGCATAGGAACCTATCTGTTTGGATTTGAGGAGAGCTACGGCTGCCTCATCGGCACCCATGCCCGGGATAAGGATGCTATTGTGGCCACTATGGCACTCTGCGAGGCGGCGGCATATTACAAGAGCCAGGGCAAGACCCTTTGGGATGCTATGGTCGATATGTATGAGCGTTACGGCTATTACAAAGATGATATCAAAGCCGTATCCCTCAAAGGTATTGAGGGGCTGCAGAAGATACAGGAGATCATGGATAGCCTGAGAAACAATACACCGAAGGAATTGGGTGGTTACCAGGTGCTTTCCGCCAGGGATTATAAGACCGGTGTGATCCGTGATCTGGCTGCCGGAGAGGAGAAACCCTCCGGACTTCCCACCTCCAATGTTCTGTACTATGACTTGTCCGATGATGCGTGGCTGTGTGTAAGACCTTCCGGTACAGAACCAAAGGTGAAGTTCTACTATGGCGTAAAAGGAACTTCTCTGGAAGATGCAGACCGCAAGTCCGCTGCTTTTGGTGAAGAAGTGTTGAATATGATCCATGGGATGCTGTCATGAACTATAGATAATTATGTCTGATTTTCCTTGACAAAACAGGTATTCCAGTATATAAGTAAATACAGGGCTTATGATGAATGGGCCGTGAAAAGGTAAAAATACGAGGAGGAATTATTCCATGAACAAAACTGAATTAATTGCTGCTATCGCAGAGAAAACAGAATTGAGCAAAAAGGACGCAGAGAAGGCTTTAAAAGCATTTACAGATGTAGTTGCAGATGAACTGAAAAAAGGCGAAAAGGTTCAGCTGGTTGGCTTCGGCACTTTTGAGGTATCTGAGAGAGCTGCCAGAGAGGGTAGAAATCCTCAGACCGGCGCTACCATGACGATTGCAGCTTCCAAGACCCCGAAATTCAAAGCAGGTAAGGCTTTAAAAGACAGCCTGAACTAAATCAGGGGTTATTCATAACGGAATGATTTTAGGGGCTGTTACAAAATGAATGCACAGATTTCACATCTGTGTTTTCGTTTTGTGACAGCCCTTTATTGTATGGAAAACATATAGTAAGGAGAATGAGATTATGCGTCTGGATAAATTTTTGAAGGTTTCCCGACTGATTAAGCGAAGGACAGTCGCTAATGAGGCGTGCGATGCCGGCCGTGTACTGGTGAATGATAAGGTGGCCAAAGCTTCCCTGAATGTGAAGGAAGGAGATATTATTGAAATCCAGTTCGGTACCAGAAATGTAAAGGTAGAGGTGTTGAATGTTCAGGAAACGGTGAAAAAGGAAGAAGCAAAGGAATTATTTCGATATCTTTAATGATACTAACCTGTCACCTCCGGTGTCTGGCTGTCATAAACTGTTCCGCCCTTGCATACAATGGATAGAGAGCAGCATCCGGAGAAAACATATGGAAGAAAAAAGAGAAAAGCGGGGACATAGACTCACCATTGATAACAGGAAGAGCGGAACAGTCAGTGGGGTGTTAGATGTCCTCGCTTTTGACGTAAATGAAATACAGCTGGAGACAGAATTGGGATTTCTCGCGGTAAAAGGAAAAGATCTGCATATCAGCAGACTGACGTTGGAGCGGGGAGAGGTGGATCTGGAAGGAACCGTGGAATCCCTTACCTATTCCAGCGGTTCGGGGAAAAACAGAAAGCAGGGTTCTGCCTGGAAAAGGCTGTTTCAATAACATGAGTGAAATAATCAGTTTTGAAAGCAGGGTGTTTCTTCTCTTTGTGCTGCATGGCATCTGCCTTGTGCTTTGCATTGATGTGCTGCGATCCTGGAGAATAGCTGTTTCTCATGGCCCATTGTGGATGGGATTGGAAGATTTTAGCTTCTGGTTTGCAGCGGGGCTTCGGACCTTTGTTCTAATTTTTATTTATCAGGATGGCGTATTGCGGCTCTACACAGCTGCTGCCATGGCGCTGGGGATGTTTCTTTATCATAAGATTGCCAGCAGATGGGTAGTCAGAGGAATTTCTGGTGCATTTTGTAAAATTGTAGGCGTTTTTCTATGGATAATCCAAAAAATAAATATATTTCGACAAAAAACAGTTGCAAAATTTGTCAAAAAAGCATACACTGGAAACAGTAGCCGAGAGGGGAATGTTTGACTATGACGAAGAAGCAAAGAAAGCGTGCCAGTAGCAGCAATCGTCGCGGGATGGCAGGAATCGCGCTGGTTGTGCTGGTTCTGCTGACTGTGATGCTGTTCCAGAGTCGTAAATTGGAAGCGAAGAATGCGGCCTATGTGGAGCAGATCGCACAACTGAACGAAGAGATAGAATTGGAAAATGCCAGGGCAGATGAAATTGAAAAAATGCCGGAGTATACGAAGACGAGGGAATACGTGGAAACAGTAGCCAGAGAGAAGTTTGGACTGGTGTATGAGGATGAAATTATATTTCGGGCTGCCGATTAAGAGATGAGACGAATGTACTCATCTCTTCTGTTTTTTCTCCTATGTTTTCCAGATATGACAAAAACTGCAATCTCTGGGCCGTATAATGAGAGCTGGTGAGGCTAAACCTCACTTGAAATTTCGGCGGGAGGGGATTAAATGGTGGAATTTGTGGCTGCGGCTCTTATTGTCAGTGGTTTTTGGATGTTGTTGGAACTGGGGAGATTTTTGCTGAATGCGCTGCCAAAAGAACAGGCGATGATGGAACTGTCTGTGGCGCCGGGGAGAGAGTATGTTGAGAAGTATGCGGAAGCGTTCTGGCGTTTGGCGGAGAGTTATCAGGAAATGCCCAAAAAGAAAGAGCGTTTTGGAGACGAAGAGGTAGAGCATATCTTTGGGGAGATGCGGGAGAAGCTATGCAGCCATTGTCCGCAGGGAGAGGAATGCTGGACAGAGCGGTATTACGAGACCGGACGCAGGATTTTCGGTTGCCTGAAAGAGGTTGAGAACGGTACGGATCCTTATGAAGATGCTATGTGTGAATTCCAGTCTTACTGCATCCAGGGAGAGGAGTTTATTCAGACATTAAAAGGGGCGTTTTTACAGGAAAGACTTCAGCTTATGTGGAACAATCGGCTTCTGGAACAGCGTGCTGCAGCTGGAGAACAGATTCAGGATACTGCGGAGCTCCTACGGCAGATGGCAGAACGTATCTACCAGATACGTGGCTTGAGGGAGAAGGATTTTCAACGCCTGAAAAAGGAATTGCGCTACGAAAAGATCCAATGTCTGAATGCATGGATCTTTAGCCGGGACGAGGATCATCCGGAATTTTATGTAACCATGCGTATCGAGGATGGAAGTTGTATCCAGGCGAAGGATCTTTCGGAGATCATAACCGGGATACTGGGATATCGTATGATTCCTGCGAGAGATTGCAGGTTGACAGTAAAAAAAGAGTATGATACTTTTCATTACATTACGGATACGAAATTTGAGTTGTTTTGTGGCATTGCCCGAATGACCCGGGATGGGGAACTGGTTTCCGGAGATAATTTTGCGTTCTGGCAGGGAGATTGCGGACAGGTAGTGATGAGTCTGGCGGACGGAATGGGAAGCGGAGTGGAGGCCTGCAGGGAGAGCGAGAAAGTAATTGAACTGCTGGAACAGTTTCTGGATGCGGGGTTTTCTCAGGATACTGCGGTACGGATGATCAATTCTTCCATGGTACTGCAGGATCACAGGAGAATTTTTTCTACTATTGATTTGTGCATGGTGGATTTATATAATGGTAAATGCAGCATGATAAAAGAGGGAGCCAGCGCAACCTGCATCTGTCATGGGGAAACGATGGAAGTAATTTCCTGCGGGGCGCTTCCGGCAGGAATCTTACAGATTGCAGATTACGAGACGACGGAGCGTCAGTTAGTTTCGGGGGACGTGATTGTCATGATGACGGACGGTGTAGCTGATGCTCTGCCTGAGGAACAGCGTGAAGAAAGGATTCGGGAATTGATTTTGAAGACGAAGAATAATAATGCTCGGGAGTTTGCGTCCAGATTGTTGGAACAGATTCTGATTCAGCAGAAACTCCAGGCACGGGATGATATGACCGTTCTGGTGGGACAAATCTGGGAGAAGAGATAAACGCTATTTCATAAGAGTGTACGAAGGAAGGTGAAGGTGTTGTGGTCAGAGACGGAATCTACCGGAAAGCAGTACGGACTATAACGGAATATGAAATGATTGCCCGGGGGGAGCGGGTGATTGTCGGGGTTTCGGGAGGCGCAGACTCCATCTGCCTGCTTGATATGTTGAGAGAATACCGGCTGGAGTATCCTTTTTCCATTATAGTTGTTCATGTTGAACATGGCATTCGGGGATCGGAGAGTCTGGAAGACGCCCGGTTTGTGGAACAATTATGCGAAAATTGGCAGATTCCCTGCCGCGTGGAACGGGTGGATGTGAATGCACTGGCCAAACAGGAAGGATTATCTTTGGAGGAAGCTGGCCGAAAGACCCGGTATGAGATTTTTGAACGTTATCGCGCCGAGTATAATGCAGATAAAATTGCGGTAGCTCATAATCAGAATGACCAGGCTGAGACGGTTCTGTTGAACCTGACCAGAGGAACCGGATTGCGCGGGATGGGAGGAATTCTCCCGGTGCGGGACAAAATTATTCGGCCACTGCTGTTTTTATCCAGAGCGGAAATTGAAAATTGGCTGACGCAGAGAAAGCTGTTATACCGCATAGACCACACAAATCTGAAAACAGACTACACAAGAAATAGACTGCGGCTGCAGGTTTTGCCTGAATTAGAACGGGGAGTGAACAGCGAGGCTGTGAAGCATATCGCGGAAGCTGCAGCACATCTTCAGAAGGCGGAAAAATATCTGTCAGACCAGGCGCAGCAGTTACACAAACATTGTGCAAAGACCACGAATTGGGGGATAGAGATTTCATTGCCGGAATTTTGCGCGGGGGAAGATGTGCTTCAGGAGTATGTGATGAGGCAGTGTATCCGGGAACTTTTTCCGGATGTGGGATTAAAGGATTACACCACAGGACATATTGAGAAACTGAAGCAGCTGGCCAAGATGCCTTGCGGAAAGCGTATCAATCTTCCGGGCATTGAAGCGGTGCGTCAGAGAGAACAGCTCCTTTTGAAGAAAACCTTCCCAGGGAAAGAAATTTCTAGACAGCCACATATAGAAAAGGATGATCCGAAGATCTGCCCTCTTCCCGGAGATGGGGAATATAAACTGCATGGCGGGTGTTTTCATGTAGAATATTTGGAACGACCGGGAAATATGCAGAGTTTTCCAGAAAAAAAGTACACGAAATGGCTGGCATATGATACAATGAAAAATGATGTTTGTTTAAGAACCAGAAAAACAGGAGATTATCTGATAATAAACACTTCAGGAGGCAGAAAGAAACTGAATGATTACCTGATTGACCGGAAAATTCCCAGAGATGAGAGAGACAGCGTTTTTCTGGTGGCGCAAGGGTCTCATGTTCTGTGGGTAGTTGGGGAACGCATTAGTGAGGCAGCAAAAGTTACGGAAAAAACGGAAAGGTTATTGAAAATACAGATGATGGAGGATGAGGAATGAAAGAACAGATTCGCGTACTGATCTCTGAGGAGGAGGTAAACCGAAGAATCGCGGAATTGGCTGCGCAGATCAGCGCAGATTACAGAGAACGCAGCGTTCATCTGATCTGTATCTTAAAAGGAAGCATTTTTTTTACTTGTGAACTGGCAAAAAGGATCACAGTACCTGTGACGATGGATTTTATGTCCGTGAGCAGCTACGGTAACGACACCATATCCAGCGGCGTGGTGAAATTGGTTAAGGACTTGGATGAAGCGTTGGAAGGAAAAGACGTCATAGTTATTGAAGACATTATAGATTCAGGCCGTACGCTGAGTTATTTATTGGAAAATCTGAGTAATCGGAAACCTGCCAGCCTGAGGCTGTGTACGCTTCTGGATAAACCGGAACGCAGAGTAAGAGAGGTAAAGGTAGACTATACCGGGTTTCAGATACCGGATGAGTTTGTAGTAGGTTACGGTCTGGATTATGGTCAGCGTTATCGTAACCTGCCATATATCGGGGTGATCTCACTATAGATAATATTTTCGAAATATTGAAAGGAAAGGAGTATATTTCAGTTGAACAGAAATACGAGAGGAATTGGATTTTACATGCTGGCCGGTGTGATGCTTGTTCTGCTGGCGTTCAGTCTCAGAAACAGCTTTAGCGTCAGACCGGATATTACCTATAAAGAGTTTCAGAAACGGCTGGAAGCCGGACAGGTCGCGGCAGTGGATATTCAACCAAACCAGGAGGTGCCAACAGGGGTTTTGCGAGTTACCGCCAGAGACGGTTCAGAAACTTCTGTGAATGTTCTGGATGTCACTGAGGTTCAGAAACTCCTGGAGGAGTATGACAGCGTGACAGTAACGATTGAGGCGGTGGAGAAGGACAGTATATTTCTTACTACGATACTGCCGATTCTATTGATGGGTGTTTTTATCTTGTTTTTTATATCAATGATGAACCGGCAGACAGGCGGCAGCAATGCTAGGATGATGAATTTTGGACGCAGCCGTGCCCGTATGGTAACGCCTGATTCGAAACGTGTATTATTTAAAGATGTAGCCGGACTGAAAGAAGAAAAAGAAGACTTGCAGGAACTGGTGGAATTTCTAAAAGAACCCGAAAAATTTCTGAAAGTGGGAGCCAGAATACCCAAAGGAGTGATTTTGGTAGGCCCTCCCGGAACCGGTAAGACATTATTGGCCAAGGCAGTAGCCGGCGAGGCAGGAGTGCCGTTCTTTAGCATTTCGGGTTCCGACTTTGTGGAGATGTTTGTGGGCGTGGGCGCTTCTCGTGTCCGAGATCTGTTTGAAGATGCCAAGAAGCATCAGCCCTGTATTGTATTTATTGATGAGATTGACGCAGTGGCAAGACGCAGGGGTACCGGTATGGGCGGCGGTCACGATGAGAGGGAACAGACATTGAACCAATTGCTGGTGGAGATGGATGGCTTTGGCGTCAACCAGGGCATTATCGTTATGGCGGCCACCAACCGCGTGGATATTCTGGATCCGGCTATTCTGCGTCCGGGACGTTTTGATCGTCAGGTAGCAGTGGGACGACCGGATATCAAAGGAAGGGAAGAAATCTTGAAAGTACATTCCAGCGGGAAGCCTCTGGGGGACGATGTGAATCTGGAAGAAGTTGCCAGAACCACCGCCGGATTTACCGGAGCTGATCTGGAGAACCTGATGAATGAAGCCGCCATTATGGCAGCCAAGCAGCATCGGGGGTACATCATTCAGGAGGACATCAATAAGGCCTTCATCAAGGTGGGCATAGGTGCGGAAAAGAAGAGCCGTATTATTTCGGAAAAGGAAAAGCGCATCACTGCATACCATGAGTCGGGACATGCTATTTTGTTCCATGTACTGCCCACGGTGGGGCCGGTTCACACGGTTTCCATCATTCCCACTGGCCGTGGAGCGGCGGGCTACACTATGCCGCTGCCCGAAAAAGATGAGATGTTCAATACAAAAAACCAGATGTTTGAAAATATCATGGTGAGTCTGGGGGGACGCGTGGCAGAGGAATTGGTGATCGGAGATGTGACCACCGGGGCTTCCCAGGATATCAAGCAGGCCACCGGCATTGCCAGAGCAATGGTTACAAAATTCGGTATGTCAGAAAAACTTGGTCTGATCAATTACGATCAGGAAGACGATGAGATCTTTATTGGGAGAGATCTGGCCCATACCAGAGCCTACGGGGAACGGATAGCTACCATTATTGACGAGGAAGTAAAACGTATCATTGATGAGGCATACGCGAAAGCGAAGTCCATTATTATGGAACATGAAAATGTACTGCACAGCAGCGCTGCTCTTCTGATGGAGAAGGAAAAAATCACCAGGGAGGAGTTTGAAGCGTTATTTTGACGAAACATTGTAAAAAGTGCCAAAAAACAGATGGTAATAATGCATAAAAATAGATCGAAAAAATTGTGAAGTTTATGCACACTTAATTTTTAGTCTGTGTTATTATAATACCTGTAAACCCCCCAATACATTATATAGTTTTTGCTACACCCCATAAGAGAAATACCTTCTCCAAAAAAGACAGCATTCGTGGCTGTCTTTTTTACTGCCCTTTGACTGCAAAAGTATCTCTATTTTCTTCTTGTGGAAAAAAAGGTTGTGTATTAAAATAAAATAGTATTGACGAAGGATAATGACGAGGGAGGATTGCCTGATGAACCAGAAAAGCTATGAGCAGACGTTAAGGGCTGCCAAATATATACTTCAGATGCGCCCGGTGTTCAATGTGGAGGCACTTTTTAGCGACGAGACAGAGAATTATGTGAGTCCTATGGAACCGATGCCAGGAGAACGGGTCACGATACGTTTTCGCACAGCGAAAGATAATGTAGATGAAGTCTATTTGATCAGTGGGCCGATGAAGGAACCAATGAAGTATGAATATTCTTCAGGGAGCTTTGATTATTATAAGATAGAGATAACATTGGCGCAGGAAGCCTTTCGTTATTTTTTTGAGGTAAAAAGCGGTAAGACACACTGTTTTTATAACAAATTGGGGGTAACCAAAGATCTGAGCGATGGACATTCCTTTTGCCTTCAGCCGGGATTTTCTACGCCCGACTGGGCAAAAGGCGCGGTGATGTATCAGATTTTTACGGATCGTTTTTATAACGGCGACCGTACCAATGATGTATTAAATAATGAGTACATCTATGTTGATCAGCCCGCCCGCCGGATCATGGACTGGAACGCCAGGCCGCTGGGGCTGGATGTACAGAAATTCTATGGCGGCGATCTGGAAGGAGTGCGGCAGAAACTGGACTATCTGCAGGAGCTGGGCATAGACGTGATCTATTTTAATCCGCTGTTTGTCTCTCCCTCCAATCATAAATATGATATTCAGGATTATGACTATATTGACCCGCATTTTGGAAAAATCGTGGTGGATGAAGGAGAACTTCTTCCTCATTGGGCAAAGGAAAATACCCAGGCTACCCGCTACATCAGCCGCGTGACCCGTAAAGAGAATCTGGAGGCCAGCAATCAATTTTTTATTCAACTGGTGGAGGAGATTCATGCGCGGGGCATGAAAGTAATTTTGGATGGCGTATTTAATCATTGCGGATCTTTTAACAAATGGATGGATAAGGAACGTATTTATGAACATCAGCCCGGATATGAGAAAGGAGCTTATGTTTCGGCAGAGAGTCCTTACCGCACCTTCTTCCACTTCAATAATGAGCATGAATGGCCTTACAACCGGTTTTATGACGGCTGGTGGGGACATGATACCCTGCCGAAGCTGAATTTTGAAAATTCCCCGAAACTGGTGGAATATATTATGAAGATCGCGAAAAAATGGGTTTCTCCACCTTATAATGTGGATGGCTGGCGTCTGGATGTGGCGGCGGATCTTGGCCTGACCAGCGAGTATAATCACAAATTCTGGAAGATGTTCCGGGAGGCGGTGAAAGAGGCTAATCCCAATGCCATTATTATAGCAGAGCATTACGGAGATCCGGCAGCGTGGTTGAAAGGCGATGAGTGGGATACGGTGATGAACTATGATGCTTTTATGGAACCTCTTACCTGGTTCTTTACAGGTATGGAAAAGCACAGCGATGCCTACCATGAAGGAATGCTGGGAAATGCGGATAGTTTTGCCGGCGCCATGAGCTATCATATGGCCAGCTTTATGGGTCCATCCCTTCAGGTGGCCATGAATGAACTGTCCAACCATGATCACTCCAGATTTCTGACCAGAACGAATCACAAGATTGGGCGTAGTGACCAGTTTGACTATGACGCGGCTAAGGAGGGCGTGAATCCTGCAGTGATGAGGGAGGCTGTGGTAATGCAGATGACCTGGCCCGGCGCGCCTACCATTTACTATGGAGACGAGGCCGGCGTCTGCGGTTTCACAGATCCGGACAACCGACGCACATATCCCTGGGGCCATGAGGATCGGTTGATGCTGGACTTCCACCGCGCTATGGTGCGTCTGCACAAAGCATACCCGGTGTTTGCCAGAGGTTCTTTGAAATTCCTGCTGACAGACTATAACTGTCTGGCCTATGGACGCTTTGATCAGAAAGAGCAGATTATTGTAGCATTCAATAACAATGCCCAGGAGCGGGAGCTGACGGTGAAGGTATGGCCTGCGGGGGTAGGCATGAACCAGCGCATGACCAGGATCTTTTATACGCATGCCGACGGCTTTTCGGAAGAACCGGAAGAATACCAGGTGGAGAGGGGAGAAGTGAAGGTGCTTTTGCCGAGAACCTCCGCTGTGGTACTGCGGGCCGTGCAGGAGTAAACGAATCTTTGCCGAAGGGCTTTCTCGTATAGGAGACGAAGTTTCCAATACAAGAATAAAAGGGGCTGCTGTACGGCAGCCCCTTTTTTATGGATGGAAGACGATCTCTCCTATGTAATTATGTCTATAGATTTGGAAACACATCAAGTGTTTCCGAATCGTACTCGCCTAGGCCCGAAGGGGCGTATCCGCCGTCTGGCGGATTTTGGGACGATTTCCTCAGTCGTCCCAAAAGGCATGTTTAGTGGAACAGTGTGAAGTGCGCGAATACGGTCGCAAGGGTATTGGCTACGGTGGACATCATCTTGATAAAGATATCCAGTGCAACGCCTACTACATCTTTACGGGTATCGCCTACCGTATCGCCTACAACGGAAGCTTTGTGTGCCTCAGAACCTTTGCCGTGGCCTTTCAGGAAGCCGCCCTCAATGTATTTTTTCGCGTTGTCGAAAGCACCGCCGGAGTTACCCATGAAGATAGCACGGGGAATAGCTACGACGGTAGCGCCTACCAACAGGCCTCCCACGAACTGTACGCCGAAGACAAAACCGCCAACGATGGGGATCAACAATGCCAGCAATGACGGAAGAACCATTCTGTGCAGGGCTTCCTGAGCAGCAGTTTCGATCATCTTGTTGTAATCGGGTTTTACTTTACCCTCCAATACGCCCGGGATGGAGAGCATCTTGTCGCCCTCATCTGCCATAACCTTGGCGGATTCGATGGTATTGTCGGTCAGCACTGCGGAGAAGTATTCTACCAGAGCCCCGCCAATGAGACTGCCGGCTACCACAATAAAGGAAGCGAAGTTCAGCGTCAGTTCTTCACCGATAGCGGTGTAATTACCTACATATGCTACGATCAGAGAAACGGTTGCAAAAGCAGCAGAGCCGATGGCAAAGCCTTTACCGATAGCGGCAGTAGTGTTTCCAACGGCATCCAGTTTGTCGGTGATCACACGGACCTTTGCATCCAGATGGCAGGATTCAGCCAGACCGCCCGCGTTATCCGCGATGGGGCCAAATGCGTCGATGGACACGGTGGCGCCCACGAAGGCCAGCATGCCCAGAGCAGAGATAGCAATACCATAAGTTCCGCAGAGCTTACCGGAGATCAACAGAGAAAGACCAATCACCAGGATCGGGAGCAGAGCAGAACGGGAACCGATGGCATCGCCTTTCGTGATAACAAAAGCACTTCCCTCGGTAGCCATTTCCGCCAGAGCCTGCGTGGGTTTGTAGTCTGTGCTGGTGTAATGCTCCGTGATGGAACCGATGGCAATACCGCTGACGATTCCAAGTACGGCAGATACCCACGGTGAAGCCCATCCGATCACGAACTCATCATAAAGATCTACATTGCGGAAAATTACGAAAGATGCGATCAGGCCAAGAACAACTGTGATTCCCGCGGAAATCCAGGTGGACATATCCAGCTCCTTGGCGGGATTATCGCCCATCTTCTTGACAGAAGCATAGCCAAGGCCGATCACGCACCCCACCAGACCGCAGCCGGCCAGAATAATTGGAAAAGTAATGGTGGCGTTGAAAGTCGCGTCTGAAATTTTTTCCAGGTTGCCGTGGATCGCTGTCTGATACAAAGTTACCGCGATCATGATGGAGGCCGACATGGTAGCAACGAAACTTTCCAGAAGGTCGGAGCAGTTGCCGGCGATATCGTTTACATTATCGCCGATGAAGTCTGCGATCACGTTCGGTACACGGCTGTCATCCTCCGGCAGATCGTGGCGGAGTTTAGCCAGAATATCGGAAGAGATATCGGCGGCTTTCGTGTAGTTTCCGCCTGCCACACGGTTAAACATAGCTACCAGAGAGCAGCCCAGGGAGTAAGTAGATACCCGCATGATAGTTGGATTACACTCCAGATTTGCAATTAATCCGGTTCCAACTGCATCATGGGAGATTCCGTTCCAGATGATAAGTACCAAAATCAGTCCAAGCAGACCAAATGCCTGCACAGAAAGTCCGCTGATGGAACCGCCGCAGAGAGCAACCTTAACAGTCTCACCGATGGACAACGTCTCTCTTGCCTTGTTTGCGGTGCGGACGTTGGCATAGGTGGCGCTTCTCATGCCAAGAATACAAACGATGCTGCTCATGGCGCCTCCCATCAGGAAGGTGATACCGGTGGTCTTTTCAATAAACAGGGAAAAGATCGCAGCTACAATGATCATAACAAGGATAATACTCTTAAATTCCGTCTTCAGGAAGGTGGAAGCGCCGTCGCGGATGATTCCGGCCATTTCCTGCATTTCCGCAGTGCCTTCTTTCAGGCGTTTTACGCGGAAATAGTTGTAGAAGATGTATGCGAGGGCCACAATGACCACGCACAGTACAAGTAACCAGGCTGTCATAACTTTTGTTCTCCTTTCTTATCGTTCGTTTTTTTGCCTGTTTTTTGAGGTTCCTCAGTGCCGTTGTCGCGAAAATACAACAGAGCGAAGCCGGTGACGCCGATCACGATGATAAAACAAATTGCTACAATAATTGTTTCTAACATGCTTTTTTCTCCAGTCTTATTTTATAGTTTTTGTTCGCTAAGAAATAAGACGCAGGCCCTTTGCACCGTCCTTATTATGGATGAAACGGATACTAACAGTCCGGCTGTGTATGTAGCAGTACAGCAGCAGGAGGAGCCAGATACTTTCGACGGCCGGGGTGTCGTTCAAAAAGCTGTTTAACAATGCAGCGTGATCCATTCCTATCACGGCATCATACAACGGATTTTTTCCGGCACGCACGATCTGATCGATCACCAGGACACCGATGGGACGCCCGAGATTTTGAGAGGAGGATTCCGGCATGGAGTGGCTGACATCATACATTCCCACATGGCTGATGCCAAAAGGAACAGGCTCCAGGGTAATTGTATAGACCGCTGAAAGAATCGTGGCAGCTATTACGATGTAGAATACCCAGCCCAGCTTTTTCCAATCCAGTTCCATGACATTATGCTCCAACAAAATCCAAATTTCACTCAATTTTATAATATCACAAAAGAAAAGGAGGGTGCAAGAAATTTGCTGTTGCTTTTCCCAAAAATTCATAAAGAATACTCTTGACAATTGGATTGGGCAGTGTTACTATTTCAATGCACTTAATCATATCGGAATGATATGAAATAAGAGGTTTGAAAGAGGTAAGATCACAATGGGTTTAAAAGAGCAGACCATTGCAGTGGAACCGGAGCTGACTGAACTGAGAAGATATTTTCACCGGCACCCGGAGCGTTCCTGGGAAGAAAAACAGACGCAGCAGAAAATAAAAGAATATCTGGACGCGGAGGGGATTCCTTATATAGAGGTCTGCCGCACCGGCGTGGTTGCTACGATCAAAGGACCGCATTCCTCCAAACATACGATTGGAATACGGGCGGACATGGATGCTCTTCCGGTCACGGAAGAGACCGGATGTGATTATGCATCAGAAAATCCGGGTGTTATGCACGCCTGCGGACATGACGCCCATATAGGGATTCTTTTAGCAACAGCGAAGCTGTTGAATGAGCAAAAAGAAAATTTGAAAGTCACTGTCCGGCTGATCTTTCAGCCGGCGGAAGAGTCCATTGAGGACAGCGGTGCATATTATATGAAAACAGTTCCTGAAGTCCTGGAATGCGACCGGCTCATTGGACTTCATATCTGGGGAGCCCTGGAAGCTGGATACGCTTCTCTGGTGGAGGGACCGATCATGGCCAGCGCGGATACCTTTGATATTGAAATTGTGGGAAAAGGCGGGCACGGCGCTCATCCGGAACTGGCCATCGACCCCATTGCAGCCGGAGTAGCGTTGTGTGGTGAATTTCAGAGAATTATTGCCAGAGAAATTGGCGGTCTGGAACCCGCGGTGATCTCGGTTACTTCTTTTAACGCGGGAACCACTTCTAATGTTATACCGGAAAAGGCGCATCTGTCAGGAACGGCGAGGGCATTTTCTGAGGGCGCCCGAAGACAATTCCCGGAGGCGATGGAAAGGGTGGCGAAAGGAATTGCTGCGGCAACCCGCACAGATATTTCTGTAGATTATCACTGGGGACCGCCGGTGACCGTCAACGATCCGGAGGCGACAGCTACCGGCAGACGGGCGGCTGTGGCCGTGTTTGGCGAGGATCACTTAATCACGCTTCCTCCGCAGATGGGGGGCGAGGATTTTGCAAAATATACGAACCCCAAGGCGTTCCTTATGCTGGGGGGAGGCCGATCCGATCCCGAATTACGCTTTAACCAGCATAATCCCCGGTTTAACATTGATGAGTCGGCGCTGAAACTGGGAGTGGAATATTTTCTGCGTTATATAGAAGAGTGGGAAGAGGAGATTGACCATGAGCTTGATCCGTCTGGAACATTTGACAAAAATATTTGATGGGAAAAATAAAGTTGAGGCATTGAATGATGTCTCTCTGGAGATTGAAGAGGGAGATATATATGGTATCATCGGATATTCCGGTGCGGGAAAATCTACCCTGGTAAGGATGATCAATGCGCTGGAGGTACCAACCTCCGGTAAGGTATATGTGGCGGACCAGTGCCTTGGAGAACTGTCAGATAAAGAACTGAGGGCAACCAGAAAGAAGATCGGCATGATCTTCCAGCAGTTTAATCTGCTCAATTCCAAGACAATCTATAATAATGTTGCTATTCCACTGAAACTGAATGGCGTTGGCAAAGCGGATATAGACAAACGGGTGGATGAACTTCTCACTTTTGTAGGCCTGGCGGATCGGAAAAACGCATATCCGGATCAGCTCTCTGGCGGCCAGAAACAGCGGGTAGGCATTGCCAGAGCCCTGGCGAACAATCCTTCTATCCTGCTGTGCGATGAGGCCACTTCCGCGCTGGATCCGAAGACCACGGAGTCTATTCTGGATCTGCTGAAAGAAATTAATGAAAAGCTAAATGTCACCATCATTGTCATCACCCACGAAATGAATGTGATCCGTCACATCTGCAATAAAGTGGCGGTGATGGATTACGGTAAAGTAGTGGAAAACGGATCTGTGATCGATGTGTTTACGAATCCTCAGACCAAAATTGCCAGGGAGTTTGTGGGCAATCTGATCCATGACGAGGTTCCGGCTCCTCTGGTTCCCGGCATCAGGGCCATGACAGAGAATTATAAAATTCTCCGCATCAAGATGAAAAACACAGAGCATACCGAGCCGCTGCTGTGGGAATTGAATACGAAATTTGAAGTGAAGACAAATCTTCTCTATTGTACCATTAGTATCATCGAGGGCATTGTGATCGGCATCATGCTGGTTTTGTTTGCGGGAACCGATGACGAGATCCGAAAATGTGAAGAATATATTTTAAAATGCGGGGAGCAGTACGAGGAGGTGGAATTGTAATGGCGCAGCAGTTAGAAGCGTTTCTGGGAATACCGCTGGAGAAAGTCATTAAATCGGCGGGAGAGACTCTGTATATGGTAGGATGGTCCCTGATCATCGGAGCCGTCATTGGGTTTGTGCTGGCTGTGTTCTTGTGGATGACCCGCAAGGATGGTCTGAAAAGAAATGACATTCTATACACGATTTTGAATGCCATTATCAATATCATCCGTTCCACGCCGTTTATTATACTGATGGTGTGTGTGATGCCTTTTACGAAAGCGATCGTGGGTACCCGTATCGGGACAAAGGCGGCGTTGGTACCGCTGGTGATCTACATTGCGCCTTATTTTTCCCGGCTGATCGAAAATGCGCTGCTGGGAGTGGACGAGGGGATCATCGAGGCGGCGAAATCCATGGGAGCTACCACGTTTCAGATCGTGATCAAATTTGTATTTCCTGAGGCGTTCGCATCCATGATCTTAGGAATCACCACGGGAACCATCGGTCTGATCGGAGCAACAGCTATGGCCGGATACATCGGCGGAGGCGGCGTTGGCAATCTGGCGCTGACCTATGGCTATCAGACGTTTAACACAAACCTGATGGTGTTTACTGTGGTCATTCTGATCGTTTTGGTGTGGATCGTGCAGGCCATCGGCAATGGTCTGGCGAGAAAGAAAAGAATGCATTCCTGAGACCTTTGTGAGGATGTAACTATTCGAAACCGGGTTTTATGGGAATAGAATAGATACAGATATAAAATTATAAAAAGTAATTAGAAAAGAGGAGGACTAATTATGAAAACGAACATTACCATCGCACTTGCAACTTTGTTTGCCGCATCCCTGATGACCGGCAGCGTATTTGCTGAGGAGACCACGGAAGCTTCTACAGAAGTTTCAGCTGCAGTTGTGGATACTTCCAACGTAGGAGTGGAGGGGACCGCAGATCCGGATCACACCACCATCACTTTCTCCAAATCCTGGGGACCGTACTCTGTTCTGTTTGAAGAGCAGATCGCTCCGCTGCTGGAGGCACAGGGGTATACCGTAGAGGGACTGGATTTTGCGGATCTGCAGTCTGCGGACATTGCTGTTTTGGACGGCGAAGCAGATGTTAATGTGGAGCAGCATACCGCTTACGCAAACAATTTCAATGAATCTCAGAATGGTGACCTGGTTCCCATCAGCCCGATCCCAACGGTTCCGGCAGGTATTTTTTCCGCAAACCATGAATCTCTGGATGAGATCGAGGATGGCGCTGTGGTAGCGGTTCCGGATGATGCTGCTAATACCGCGAGAGCTTATGCTCTTTTGCAGAAAGCTGGTTGGATCACTCTGGATCCTGAGAAAGATCTGTCCACCGTTACCCAGGCTGACATCGTTGATAATCCCCACAATATTGAGTTCCTGGAGATTACTTCTGTGAATATCCCCACCACTCTGGATGATTTTGACTATGCAGTAATTACCGGTTCGATTGTGTACAACGCAAACATGGATCCGTCCACCGCGCTTTTGCAGGAGGACATTCTGCCCCATCTGCTGCTGCAGGTAGTAGTGAAGGAAGAGAATGTTGATGCTCAGTGGGCGCAGGATATCGTAGCTGCTTATCATTCTCAGCAGCTGAAAGACTACATGGATGAGACGAACAATGGGAACGGACTGTGGTTCGTTCCGGAAGAACTGTTCGCAGGTCTGGAGTAAGTAATTCGTAACTTGCAAATATAAATGAGGTGTCGATATCACTTGCCAATGTATCATGTATCGACACCTCATCCAACTTCACTAACAAAAGAAACGAAAATCCAACACTCTGTTTTTTTCCTATGTTTAACTTCCCAAAATGGTTATTACCTCAACTTATTCAATTTTGCAACATTTGCAATTACCACAAGCTTCATTGATTTTTTTAAAGGTTTCTCAGGGTCAATATTAACGCTGATATTCTTGTCCTGAATAATAGCTATTACATTGATAGAATACTTCTTTCTTAGGTTTAACTCCAACAGATTCTTTCCTTCCCATTCCGGCTTTACTTCTATCTCCGCCATGGAGACATCTTTTGAAAGTTCTATAATATCTACAAACCCGGAACTTATAAGGTTTTTTGCCAATCTGATACCGGATTCATTTTCGGGAGACACAATGCGATCAACACCCACTTTACTTAGTATCTTGCAGTTCATCTCGCTTGCACATTTTGCAATAACAGTTTTGACGCCTATTTCCTTACATAATATGGTTGACATGACACTTGCCTCCAAATGGGTGGCCATGGCAATTATCACAACATCTACATTTGCAATACCAAGCTGCTTAATCACTTCGGCATCAGTAATATCTGCGCATTTACAATATGGTATTTCGGTCGTTGCCGCATTCACAATATTTTGATCAATATCAACTCCAAGAACCTCTACCCCATTTTTCACAAGTTCCTTGGCAACAGCTCTGCCGTATTTGCCAAGCCCAAATACAGCAAATGATTTATTCACTCTCATATTTTATCCTTTCACAATAGATTAGATTATCCGATGCTGATTTCTTCAATAGGATCTTTAATGATATTTCGTTTTCCTTTTGTTGTATTAAATGCGATCACCAATGATATGGGGCCAATCCGTCCAAGATACATAGTTGCAATAACAATTATTTTGCCCCATATATTCAATATTGGAGTTAAGTTCCTTGTAAGTCCTACTGTTGCCGTGGCACTTACCGTTTCATAAAAAATATCAAGTGCGTCTGCGCTTGTAACCGCTGATAAAAGAAGCGTTGAAATAAACATGATCATAAACGACATGCATACTACCGCAACGGCTTTACTAATAGCTGGTTTAGGTATTGCCCTTTGAAACAGCACCACATCTTCCTGGTTTTTTATCGTGCAAAACGCAGCACAGATCAAAATTGTAACCGTCACAGTCTTTACTCCACCTGCTGTTCCTACAGGGGAGCCGCCAATAAACATCAACAATAAAGAAAATACAGCGGAGGCGTTAGTTAAGTTTTGCTGTGGAATTGTTGCGAATCCGGCAGTTCTGGTAGTAATTGATTGAAATAATGAGGCTTGTATTTTTTCAAACAAAGAATAATCTTGTATTGTAAGTCGATTATTGTATTCAAAGGCAAAAAAAGCCAAGGCCCCGACAATTATAAGAAACGCCGACACGGAAAGGGCAATCTTGCTGTGAAGCGTTAAATTTGAAAAACATCTTAGCTTTTGATTTCGTATATTTTTCAAAACTCTTATCATATCCCACCAGACGATATAACCGATTCCCCCAAGAATGATCAATGCGCACGTTATCACATTGATCGCCGGATTTAAAGTATAATTGCATAAACTGTTTTCTGATATAATATCAATTCCCGCATTACAAAATGCAGATATGGCGTTAAACAAAGAAATCCATATCCCTTTTGCACCATACTCCGGTATAAATACCGTCATATATAGGATCGCCCCAATTCCTTCAATAACAAATGTCCCAACGAAAACCTTTTTTATAAACTTTACAATTCCGGATAATGTATTCAAATTAAATGCGTCCTGAATCAGCATCCTGTCCTTGATTCCTATTTTCCGATGCAGGCTGATCATAAGCCCCGACACAATAGTAATAACACCTAATCCACCTATCTGTATTAAAATCAATATAACAACCTGCCCAAAAAAACTCCATGTTGAAACAGTTGGAAGAGTAACAAGTCCCGTTACGCATACTGATGTTGTCGCTGTAAATAACGCATCTATATATGGAACTGTTTCTCCATCAGAAGAACTAATAGGTAGTGCAAGCAGACCACTTCCTGCTAATATTGCAATCAGAAAGCTCAACATGATAATTTGCGTTGTTGAAAAACGAATCTTTTTCATCTGCTACCTCATATAATATGCCTGTATGTAAAATCATATATTCTTGTATGAACACTTTTCCTTTCTGTGCTATTGTGGTTCAATACAACTCAGATACTGTGAACAATTGATGATATTCCTGTAGCTTGACTACTCGAAGGAGTGTATTGCCGCTACCTTTACCTATCATGTGTTTCCAGAGGCCGCTCATCGTATCGATCCCGGGGATTGGAGCTATCAACGGCGCACACAACGTGGTGAAGAATAACGCCACTGTTGCTGCTCTTATCAATCAGTAATTTCCATAATTTGTTATAGCTTATATCCATGTTTACCTCTGAAAACGAATCCATACAAACCCTAAAAAACTATAGCATGTATATTTGCACATAGCAAGTATTTTTGATGTTTAGTTTATGATTTAGAGTTGTCTTATCAAAAGAAAAGAGATATTATTATTGAAGCAGAAAAAAGGAGTGTATGAGGATGGAGATGACAAGGGATCTTGAACGTGCAAGGAATGAATTAGATACTGGCAGATATACCTGTGTTCTTTGCAAAGGAGAAAAAACGTATTTTAGCAATGAACACGGAGTAAAGCCTTTGCTTACCTGGATCCATGAGAAGACCATCGAACAAGGATGCTGTGCTGCGGATCAGATAGTGGGGAAAGCGGCAGCGTTCCTTTATATTAAACTGGGAATCTCGGAATTATACGCAAAAGTGATCAGTGCGCAGGCAATACCGATTCTCGAAGAATATGGGATATTGTTCGCCTATGATCAGGTGGTTGCCTTCATCATGAACAGAAGGGGAGATGATATGTGCCCCATGGAGAAAACAGTGGTGGGAATCGAGGATCCGGAGAGCGCGGTGCGCGCGCTGACGGAAAAAGTGAAAGAGATGAGCCGGAAATAGAGCCCGGTTTAGAAACCTGGACAAAACGGGCAACAAAGAACGAAGAGGTAAGTATGTTACATGAGATGAATGATGTGAAAATTCGGATAGCTGCGGTGGAGGATACACAGCGTATCCTGGAGATATATGAGTATTATGTGAGAAACACGGCCATTACATTCGAGTATGAAGTGCCGACGGCGGAAGAGTTTCGTCAGAGGATAAAAAATACTTTAAAAAAGTATCCGTATCTCGTTGCAGTCGGGGATGAGAGGATTGTGGGATATGCTTATGCAGGAGCATTTCATCCAAGAGCAGCTTACGCATGGTGCGCGGAGCTGACGATCTATCTGGATCACACAGCCGTGAAGGGCGGGATCGGGGGAAAACTGTACGATGCTCTGGAGCGGGCTCTGAGAGAGATGGGGATAAAAAATCTGTACGCCTGCATTGGTGATCCGCAGGTGGAGGATGAATATCTGACCAAAAACAGTGAACAGTTCCATGCGCATCTGGGGTTTACCAAGATAGGAGAGTTTCACAAATGCGGTTACAAATTTGGTCGTTGGTATAACATGATCTGGATGGAGAAGATCATCGGAGAGCATGAAGAACAAACCGCAAAAGTCAGGAGTTTTTCAGAAATTGAAGGAGATAAAATATGATCTGCCGTGAAGATATGTTGGAACTGACCAGAAGGATGACGGTAAAGAGGAATTGCTTTACCCGGGTTGCCGGGGCTTATTTTGATGACGAGGGATATGTGGACGGCACATTTAACATCCATTACCTGAAACTTCCAGTCAGTGAGCAGGCGCATAATCTGACGCTGGCCAAGGCAGTACCTTTTTCTGCCACCAATGAGAAGCTGCGGGAACATCCTTTCCCCGGAAGAACAGGTCAGTCCCGGGATATCTGGAAACTGCTGACGGTGTTGAATTCCTGCGGATTGAAGAATGACGCCATGCTGGAGGTACTTTATGAACTCCTGGGGCCCCACAGCACTTTTCCCGGCGGACGGGCATTTTTCCTTTTCCATGGAAGCTACGATGTTCCGCTGAAGGCGGCGGACAAAGAGCGGCTCTATGAATCAGAAGAGGTCTACGATTTCCTCATCGGAGTGCTTTGCCCTCTGTCAGGAGAATATGAGCCGGATAAGCCGGAATGGGGCTTTCTGTTTCCGGCATTTACGGATCGCAGCAGCGATCCGGAGCATATTGCCATCTTCGAGGCAGACCCATTACATCCCCACACAGACATTGTGAGGGAAGTGCTGGGGTTACAACCGGGAAAATGATCCGAAAGAACAAAAAAGGAGGTTTCGCCAAATCATGAGTAAAACAGAGACTGCAAAACGCTATAGTCTTTTTATTATCAGTTTATTCTTTGCTGCGCTGGGCGTGGCGTTTACCAAGAGAGGAGAACTTGGCGTATCACCGATCTCTTCTGTGGCCAATGGGATGAACTGTAAATATCCGTCCCTTTCCATGGGTAATTGGCTCATTATTTGGAACTGCGTGCTGATTCTGGGGCAGATCTTGATCCTGAGGAAAAACTTTCAGCTTATACAGCTTCTGCAGGTGCCGCTGTCCTTCCTGTTTGGCTGGTTCACAGATTTCGGAATGTGGCTGGTGTCATATCTTCCGGTGCCTTGCTATCCGGTTCGCCTTGTTATGGTAGCCGTAGGTATTATCGTTCTCGGATTTGGAATATCTCTCGCAGTCATCGCGAATGTGATCATGAATTCCGGGGAAGCCTTTGTGAAAGCCATGGCTGATACAATACATAAGGAATTCGGAAATGTGAAGATCGCATTTGATATATTCTGCGTTGTTCTGGCATTGCTGCTTTCTCTGCTGTTTTTTGATTTTACGGTAGTTGGAGTGAGAGAGGGAACTATCCTTTCTGCATTGTTTACCGGAGTGACGGTGAAATTTTACACCCGGAGATGGAAAGAACCTTTGGAGGGGATTTTATTTTCTGATTCTCTCTGACACTGTGAGAAATGCACAAGTTTGATCGTATTTTCTTAGAATATTTGTCAATTTACAACTAATGTATTCGCCAATATACTATATAATATAGTGAAAACGATTACAGATACATGACTGTAACCAGGAATGGGAGGGATGATATGATCAGACTTGCAGGAAAGTCAGTTTACAAAGGAATTGCCATGGGCCCCATTGTTGTGATGAAAAAGAATGAGTCACAGGTCAAACGGATGAAAGTGGAGGATATACAAGCAGAACTGGCGCGTCTGCAGACAGGCATTGAGGCATCACAGGCTCAGTTAGGAAAACTTTACGAAAAAGCGCTGAAAGAAGTTGGGGAAGCCAGTGCAGCAATCTTTGAAGTCCATCAAATGATGCTGGAAGATGAAGATTATGTGGAAGCCATCACTGCCATGATCAGTGACGAGAGTGTCAATGCAGAATATGCGGTTGCCCAGACCGGTGATAACTTTGCGGAAATGTTTGCCAGTATGGATGATGAGTATATGAAAGCCAGAGCGGCTGACGTAAAGGATATTTCTAACCGGCTAATTCAGAACCTGATGGGTACAGCAGAAATTGACTTTAGTGAGATTGAGCCCTCCATTATCTGTGCGGAGGATCTCACACCCAGCGAAACGGTTCAGATGGACAAGGAGAAAATTCTTGGGTTTGTGACCATTCACGGTTCCGCCAACTCCCATACATCTATTCTGGCCAGAATGATGAATATCCCTGCACTCATTGGTGTTCCCATGGACCTGGAGAAACTGGAAAATGGTACGAAAGCCATTGTGGACGGTATGACAGGCGAGGTTATTTTTGAACCCACCGGCATGGTGAGCCAGGATGCGCAGAAGAAAATTGCCCAGGAACAGGAAAAATTGCGTTTGCTGCAGGAATTGAAGGGCAAAGATAATGTGACAAAGAGTGGGAGACATATTAATGTCTATGCAAATATCGGCGGAGTAAAGGATGTATCCTATGTCCTTGACAATGATGCCGGGGGTATTGGGTTGTTCCGCAGCGAATTCCTTTACCTCGGACGGGATGATTTCCCTACAGAAGAGGAACAGTTCCAGGCATACAAGACCGTACTCCAGACGATGGGGAAAAAGAAAGTAATTATTCGTACGTTGGATATCGGGGCAGATAAGAAAGTGGACTATTTTAATCTGGGAGAAGAGGAGAATCCGGCATTAGGTTACCGTGCCATCCGTATCTGCCTGAAGCAGCCTGATATTTTCAAAACACAGCTTCGCGCGCTGCTTCGCGCTTCCAATCACGGAAACTTGTCCATCATGTATCCCATGATCATCTCTGTAGATGAAGTAAAGAAAATTTACGAAATCGTCAATGAAGTGGCAGCGGAACTGGATGAAGAGGGTATCCCGTACAAAATTCCGGAGCAGGGTATCATGATCGAAACCCCGGCATCCGTCATGGTCAGCGATGAACTGGCACAGTTGGTTGACTTCTTTAGTATCGGATCCAATGATCTTACACAGTATACTCTTGCAATTGACCGGCAGAATGAGAGACTCAGCGATTTCTGTGATACGCATCATCCCGCGATCCTGCGGATGATACAAATGGTAATTGATAATGCGCATAAGTATGGAAAATGGGCTGGTATCTGCGGCGAGTTGGGCGGAGACCTGGAATTGACAGAGACTTTCGTGAAAATGGGAATTGACGAACTGAGCGTATCCCCATCCACGATCCTGCCGCTCCGCAAGAAAATACGAGAGACGGAATAAAACCTAAATGGGTGGTTTGTGACTTAGAATGGAGGAAAAGGTATGGCATTAGATTATAGAAAATGCGCGGAAGAGATTTTCAGCTACCTTGGCGGCAAGGAGAATATTGTAAGCGCGGCTCACTGTGCCACCAGACTTCGGCTGGTCATTGCTGACAACAGCAAGATCAATAAGAAGGCGCTGGAAGAGGTGGAGGGCGTTAAAGGGATGTTTGAGTCCAATGGTCAGCTTCAGCTGATCATCGGAACCGGAACGGTGAACAAGGTTTATGACGAGTTCTTGGCAGTGACCGGACTGACTGCAGCATCAAAGGCAGATGTGAAGGCCGCAGCCGCAGCGAGAGCGCCGCTCTGGAAGCGAATACTGAAGGTGCCGGGGGATGTGTTTGTCCCGATTTTGCCGGCGATTGTGGCAGCAGGCCTGATGATGGGCCTGGTGGAGGCGTTGGGAAAAGCCATACCGGGATTTGCGGATACAGATTGGTACGGCTTCCTGGACATGGTATCCGCAACAGCGTTTGCCTTTCTGCCGGTTCTGGTAGCGATCAGCACTGCCAGAGTATTTGGCGGTAATATTTTCCTGGGAGCAGTAGTAGGATTAGCGATGATCCATTCCAGTTTGCTGAACGCGTGGAATGTGGGAAGCACTGAGGCGATCAACAGTTTCTTTAATGTAACGGACGGTGTTATTCCATCATGGAAATTGCTTTGCTTCACAGTGAAGCGAGTGGGCTATCAAGGACATGTCATTCCGGTGATACTGGCTGTGGCTTTGATGTGTGTCATTGAAAAATGGCTGCACAAACATGTGCCGGAGATGATCGATCTGTTTGTGACCCCGCTGGTTACTGTTCTTGTGACAACCTTTATTACCTTTACGGTGATAGGACCGGTGTTCTCTGTGTTTGAAAACTGGGTTCTGGCTGGAGCACAGGTTTTGATCACGGTTGGTTATGGTATTGGATCTGCGGTTATGGGAGCAATTTACCCCCTTACCGTTGTCATGGGTCTGCACCATATGTACAATGTCATCGAAGCAGGTATGCTTTCAGGAGATATCGGACGGAATATCTGGATGCCCATTGCATCTGCGGCAAACTTTGCGCAGTTCGGTGCCTGCCTTGCAGTGGCGATCCGTGCGCATAATGCGAAAACCAAGGCAGTGGCTCTTCCATCATCCCTGTCGGCTTCTCTGGGTATCACGGAACCGGCTATTTTCGGTGTAAACTTCCGTTTTATGAAACCTTTTGTGTGCGGTATGATCGGCGGCGCTGCAGGTGCATGGTTTGGCGCTATCACCGGTATCGGCGCAACGACTTACGGGGTAACCGGTATACCCGGGCTCCTTGCCATTGACAATGTTCCGGTATATGTGATCATGCTTGCTATTTCCGCAGGGGTTGCTTTTGTATTAACCTGGTTTGTGTGGAAAGAAGAACAGCCCCAGACGGATACTTTGAATCCCGAAAGCGGGAAGAAAGACATTGCAAATAGTACAGATATAAACAGCACTCCTGGGACATCCGCCGCTGACCCGAAGGAAAGATCATTGTTCTCTCCGTTAAAAGGAAATGTGATTCCGGGAGAGGAGATCCCGGATGAAACGTTTGCATCAGGTGTGCTGGGAGGCGGCGTTGGAATTGAACCTGCAGAAGGCTTTGTCATAGCTCCTTTCGATGGGGAAATTTCCTCTGTAGCGGAGACAAAACATGCCATTGGTATTACGGGGCCTGGCGAGATGGAAGTGCTGATTCATGTAGGCATAGATACAGTTAAGATGGATGGCGATGGGTTTGAGGTATTTGTAGCAGAGGGAGATAAGGTGAAAAAGGGGCAGAAATTGATGGCCTTTGACATTGCGAAGATAAAGAAAGCCGGTTATTCTTCTACTACTGCGGTTTTGCTAACCAACAGTGACGATTTTGATGATTTTAGAATCATAAAGACCGGATCGGCAGATTATGGTGAAAAACTGTACACGGTTGAACCGTGATACATTAGAAAGGATCATGAAGGAGGAGATCAGACATGAAAACATTTGATTACGTTATTAAGGATGAAGTAGGAATTCACGCGAGACCCGCAGGAATCCTAGTGAAGGAAGCCAAGAAATATGCCAGCACCATTCGTGTGGTCAAAGACGGTAAAGCAGCGGCGGCCACAAAACTGATGGCATTGATGGGTCTGGGAGTAAAGTGCGGCGACACTGTTCAGATTCAGGTAGAAGGTGCAGATGAGGACGGTGCATTTGAAGGTATCAAAGCATTCTTTGAGGCAAATCTGTAATAAAAGACCCAATAAGTCAAAAAGGGAGCTGTCGCAATAAATGCATACTTTGCATCATTATGCAATATAATGCTTTTTGCGACAGCCCCTTTTTTATCATATAGTCAGTGACATGGAGTGAATTATATGAACATTGCGCAGATCGCAAAGCTTGCAGGGGTGTCTAATGCTGCGGTGTCCAGATATTTTAATAACGGATACCTTTCACAGGAAAAGAAAGAAGCCATTCGAAGGGTTGTGCAGGAGACAGGATACCATCCTGCCATGCATGCACAGGCTTTAAGAACCAGAAAGACTTTAATGATTGGCGTTGTAGCACCGAAAATGGCATCTTCCTCTATGGGCAGAATTGTGGATGGGCTGTTGTCTGTCTTGAATGAGAGCAATTATCAGATGCTTCTGGCGGTCACCCAGAATAATCCTCAGAAAGAGGTAGAATATCTGAAGGCGTTTCAGGATAAGAAAGTGGATGGCATTATTTTGATAGCCACGGAATTTACCCAGGATCATTATCGAATCCTGGAGGAAACAGAAGTGCCGGTGGTGATCGTGGGTCAGTATATGAAGAACTTCTGCTGCGTTTATCATGATGACTATGGTGCAATGTACGATATGACCATGCATATGTTATCTAAGGGAAGAAAGAAACTTGGTTACATCGGTGTGACAGGGCAGGATGAAGCTGCTGGAAGGCGGAGACTTCAAGGTTACTGTGATGCTGTAGAAAAATCGGGCTTTCCTGAACTGAAAAAGCAGACCATCGTTGGAGGATTCTCTTTCGAATCCGGTTATGAGAAAGCTGCTGAGTTGATACATATAGTACCTGATCTGAACGGACTGATCTGTGCAACAGATGAGATAGCAGCGGGGGCGGTACAGTACTTTCGGGAGAGTGGCTATAAGATGCCCCAGGAAATACTGGTATCCGGACTGGGTGATTCTAATATGGCAAAAGCGGTGGGTCATTCTATGATGACGATTCATTATTTTTATGAGAAAAGCGGGAAAATGGCAGCGTCCATGCTGCTTTCTATTTTGACGGAGAATGAACCGGAAGAGCGGGAGATCAAGCTGGGTTATTATCTGGTGGATCATTGAATAAAGGAGGCGATTGAGTGAGAGAATGGACCTTAGAAGAACGTTACAGGATTTTACAAAGTGAAGACGAGATCAGGGATCTGCATGAAAAAATAAAAAAATCGGTATATCGGCAGACGTATCATGTGCAGCCGGTGACAGGGCTGTCCAACGATCCGAACGGTTTTGTCTATCATGATGGATGGTGGCATTTATTCTACCAATGGTGTCCCTGGGGGGCAGTTCATGGATTGAAATATTGGTATCATGTGATCTCAAAGGACCTGGTTCATTGGAAAAATGTGGGGATCGGTCTGAAACCGGATTCATTTTATGATAACAAAGGAGCGTATTCCGGTTCTGCAATCTCCCTGAAAAATGAATTATATTTCTTCTATACGGGCAATCACAGAGATGACGACTGGACAAGAACTGCATACACCTGTGCCGGAAAACTTGATGACGGCGGAAGGATCCAAAAGTATCCTGAGCCGCTTTTTGGTCCAAGGGAAGATTACAGCGATCATCAGAGAGACCCCAAGATCGTGTTTAATAAAGAAAAAAATAAATACTTTCTTTTCATCGGAGCGCAGACGCTGCTTAAAAAGGGAAGCGTGTTAATCTATGAATCGGATACTCTGCTGCATGGATGGTCATTTGCAGGGCAGCTCCATGTGCAGGGATTTGAAGATTTTGGATTTATGTGGGAATGTCCGGATATTGTGAATATCAGTGGGAAGGATGTGCTCATATTCTCTCCCCAGGGACTAAAACTTCCCGGACGCGGAGCCAATACAAACCATAATGTCTATCTGATAGGGACGATGGATTATGATACGCTGACCTTTACCCCGGATACCGGCTATCAGCATCTTGACCATGGATTTGATTTTTATGCGGCGCAGGAGGCATATCAGACGGAAGATCCGGATAGAGCGATCCTGATCGCGTGGATGGGTCTTCCGGACAATCATTACCCAACAGGGCAGGAAGAATGGGAAGGCAGCTTAACTTTGCCCAGAGAGCTTCGTATACGGGATGGAAAACTTATTCAGACTCCGGTTGCCGCTATTTCCGAGTTGAGAGACAAAAAAATAGAATCAGAAACAGTGCTTCCTGATACCTGTGAACTTTTGTTAACTCTGGACGGCAGTGATATGGATCTGAAACTCTTCACAAAAGAAGATGGACGCGGAGGGGTGGTGATTCACTATGACAGTAACAGGAAAGTCTGCACCATCGACCGGAGCGGAATGGAGCTGCGGTTCAATGAAACTTTGGGAGAGATTCTTGACACGCCGCTGTCTAATCCTCTCACAAGCCTTCGGATCTTTATTGACAAGAGTTCTCTGGAGATTTTTGCAAATGACGGAGAGGCTGCATTTACCTCTCATGTTTATCCCACAGCATCAGAGCATTATTATACAAAGAGCAATAATGCGGTATTGGAGATATGGTCTTTGATGGCTTCGGTGAGAGATGACTTTGTGATTGAATAAGCAGAGATATTATGATGTTGGGGTCAAAAGGTCTTTTGCCCCCAACTATGATGCGGAGCGCTCCACACTGAGTGTTCCCGCGCTCCTGAAACATTCGCAATCCGCCA
>CACYXH010000007.1:0-46254 GCA_902778245.1 uncultured Lachnospiraceae bacterium
AATTTTCAATATCATCTTCACTCTGAAGATATCACGGATGACGCTGCCACTGTCACTGCAGAAATTATTAACATTGATACCAAATCCCTTGCCACCGATCTGTGCCGGGCTCTCACTGCCCGTAATCTCAGCATCTCTCCTGAACAGAAGGCTCCGGAAACATTAAACGACTACTATGCCCTTCTAAAAGAAACTCTGGAGAATAATAAATATGGACTGACTGCCTCCACCGCCTATTTTCACCTCAAAAGAAAAAATGATATTTGGGTGATCCAGGCGGATAAAACGCTGCAGGATCAACTGGTCAGCGGATTCATTTCCTGGATGAACGATGCTATGCTTCTCTCTCCAAAAGAAGTACTCACAATCTATTTGGACGAGTTCGATCATCTCTCTGCCGAGGGATGGAGGGAATACTTAAAAATGGATGACATTTTCACAACAAACAGTGAAGAATATGCCTCCGCCGTAGATCAGACTTATTCCGAAAAGATTGCAGAATATTTTTCTTACACAATCGAATCCTGTACTATGGATGGGGATACAGCCATTGCAAAACTGACGATCACCAGCATCGACATGCCTGCAATCCTGGCCGCCTACAAAACCAAACTGCTTAAATATGCCCACTCCACCGATTCCATCACCAGCGATGACACCGGCCTGTCTGATGCCACTGCCCAATATCTTCTGGAAACTCTCCAGGAAGATGCTGTATCTACCGCAATTCCTGTCACTCTGACCCTGACTAACGACGGCCATACCTGGCAGTTGGAGATTACTGATGAACTGACCAACGCCTTACTCGGAAATATCACAGAGGCACTGGAAGCATTCAATGCGTCCTAAGATCAAATAATATGCATAGCGCGGCGAGGACCCGGGATAGCAATGCACCCAAATCCTCGCCGCACGTTTTATCTGTCGTTTCTGCTTTTTTTAATCTTTCTTCTACTCTTTATCCGTTTTTTTCACTTCAATTCCCAGTTCTTCCAACTGCTTCGCGGCTACCGGTGACGGTGCCTGCGTCATCAGGCAGGAGGAATCCTTTACTTTCGGGAATGCGATCACATCACGGATGCTGTCCAGTCCCAGCATCAGCATCACCACACGATCCAGGCCATAGGCCAATCCCGCGTGAGGCGGCACTCCGTATTTGAAGGCGTTGAGCAGGAAACTGAACTGTTCCTGGGCCTGTTCTTTTGTGAAGCCCAGGCACTCGAACATTTTTTCCTGAATATCATTCTGATGAATACGCACAGATCCGCCGCCGATCTCGCAGCCATTCAGCACGATATCATAGGCTTTCGCTCTCACTCTGCCGGGATCGGTATCGATGTATTGCAGATCCTCCTCCATAGGCATAGTAAACGGATGATGCATCGCTGTGAACCTGCCCTCTTCCTCGCTGTATTCAAGGAGAGGGAATTCCACAACCCACAAAAATTCAAATTTTTTCTGGTCGATCAGATCCAGTCGCTTCGCCAGTTCACAACGGAGCGCCCCCATAGTCTCCAGCGCCAGTTTATCCTTGTCTGCCGCAAATAAAAGCAGATCTCCCGGCTTGCCATCCATGGCATTTACCAGCTTGTCCAATTCCTCCGATGTCATAAATTTCGTGAAGGATGACTTGTAAGAACCATCCTCCTGAACCGCCAGGTACGCCAGTCCCTTCAGTCCATACCCTTTTACGAATTCAGTCAGAGAGTCAATTTTCTTTCTGGGCATTCCTGCCTGTCCCTTTACATTGATGCCCCGCACTGAACCGCCGGCAGCGATGGCACCTGTAAATACCCCAAAACCGCAATCCTTCACTGCGTCAGATACATTGTGCAATTCCATGCCAAAACGCAGATCCGGCTTGTCGGAGCCAAAACGATCCATAGCTTCCCTCCATGTCATACGACGAAACGGAGTTTGAAGTTCAATACCAAGAATTTCTTTCCATAAATGCGCAAGCAGTTTCTCATTCACTTCGATCACGTCATCAATATCCACAAAGGACAATTCCATATCCATCTGAGTGAACTCCGGCTGGCGATCCGCGCGCAGATCCTCGTCTCTAAAGCAGCGGGCAACCTGGAAGTAACGATCATATCCGGAACACATCAGAAGCTGCTTGAACAGCTGCGGTGATTGAGGAAGCGCAAAAAAACTGCCAGGATAAATGCGGCTGGGCACCAGGTAATCCCTGGCCCCCTCGGGAGTACTCTTTCCCAGCATGGGTGTCTCGATTTCCAGAAAGCCCTGCTCAGCCATAAAATTGCGGGACAAGGTCGCCACACGACTCTTGACCATTAGATTTCTCTGGATATCCGGTCTTCTCAGATCCAAATAACGGTGTTTTAATCTCAATTCTTCTTTCGTCTGGCTATTCTCCTCGATGGGAAAAGGCGGCGTCTCTGCCTCCGATAAAACGCGCAGCTCGGTAGCGCGGATCTCCAGCTCTCCGGTGGCCATCTTTTCATTTACTGCCCCGGAGCGGGCTTCTACCCGGCCAACAACTGCCAACACGAATTCACTTCGCACGGTACCGGCCTTCTCAAAACCTTGACTGCCAATATCATTCTCGTCAAATACAATCTGCATCAGCCCGGATCTGTCTCTTAAATCCACGAAAATCAGGCTTCCCAGATTTCTTCTCTTCTGAACCCAGCCCATCAACGTCACTGTCTCGCCAATGTCGGCCTTCGTTACCTCCGTACATCTGTGGGTCCGTTTCAGACCCTGCATCGATTCTGCCATTATCTCATCCTCCATGTTATATTTGCTCCGGGTTCAGGAAACACTCCAACTGTTGCTGTGTCCTTCCGTTATCCAGTATATCTTTCATGTCATCCTCGTGAATTACTTTAAGAAATGCCAGAAAAACTTCTATATCATAATTCTTAATTTCCTCAATCATCAAATCCACTGCCGTATCCACATCGAATGCCTTCCGATAAGGGCGGTCTGTTGTCAGAGCCGCAAACACATCGCAGACCCGTATAATCTTTGCTTCCAGTGGTATTTCTTCTTTTGTCAGGTTCCTTGGGTATCCGGAGCCATCGCAATTTTCATGGTGGCAATACACCCATTCCACCATGTAGCTGGGATATCCCCGTTCCTCCATAATTTTTGCGCTTAAACGCGCATGCATGCGGACGTACTTTAATTCCTCTATTATAAGGGTGTCATTTTCCCGTCCATAAAGATACTTCTCCAGCTCCAATTTGCCAACATCATGGAGAAAACCCGCCACAGCCAATTCATGGCAGGTGGCTTCTGGAAAACGCATTTCCCGCGCCACCCGGCACGCCAGGTTGCTGACACAGATGCCGTGGCTGATCTCTTTGGCAAGATTGAGCTGGAGGATACGCACTTTTTTTCTGTATCCAGAACCATCACTCATTCCACTTTCTTCTTTCTTTCAATCATTTCATCAATTCTCTCGATATAATGTTTGATATCTTTTACGTTCTCAATACGCTGGATACGTTCCTTATCATACACCAGCTTTGTGGAAGCCCCTGCTCCTAATGCTAATATACTCTGAACCTCTTCCATAATCAAGATATTATAAAGTCCAGCTTTCCCCTCTTTGGCGTAACCCACATTCTCAAAATTCCCGGCCATATTTTTCTGACGGTAGAGATAATAGGGCGCAAGTCCATCCTCCATGCAGTATCGGGCTGTCATATCCATGATCTCACTACTGTTTTGGAAAGAAATCTCCTGATACTCCTCTTTGAACAGATTCAGTCTGGCGGCCCGCTTCAGTGCTAGAGAATGCACCGTAACACTATCCGGTCCCAGCTTTCGGATTTCTTCCATCGTATGCTGAACCTCCTCCATCCCCTCTCCCGGAAGTCCTACGATCAGATCCATATTGATATTATCAAAGCCCATCCGGCGAGCCAGTCGAAATGCTTCTATCGTTTCTTCCACCGTATGATGCCTGCCGATAAGATCCAGCGTTCTTTGATTCATCGTCTGGGGATTAATGGAGATACGGCTGATTTTGTGGTTCAGGAGTACCTGCAGTTTCGCCTCCGTGACGCTGTCCGGCCGTCCCGCCTCCACGGTAAATTCCTTCAAATGACTGTAATCAAACCTCTCCTCCAGCTTCGACAGAAGCCTCTCTATCTGTTCCGGTTCCAGCGTGGTGGGGGTACCCCCTCCAATATATACGGTATTCAGTTCCTTTCCTGAAAATGTCCCTGATACCTCATCGATTTCCCTGCAAAGAGCATCCAGATATTCATCTACCCTGTTTTTCCACACTGATAACGGGCTTGAACTAAAAGAACAATACAGGCAGATGCTTGGGCAGAAAGGGATTCCCACATACAGGCTATAGCCATTTTCATAGTTAATTTTTTTTAGAAGATGCCTCTCCCGGTTGGCGATCATCACCGCCAATGCTGTTTTTTCATCGCTGATATAGTAGGTATCCCTCATATACTTCGCGATCTGCGAGTTCGTCCATCCCTGTTCCAGTAATGCCATAGGAATCTTGGTAGGCCGAATACCTGTAAGATTTCCCCATGGGAGGTCCTGACCGGTGTGCTGCTTCAGTGATCGATACAGCAAACGCTTCAGCTCATTCTTCATCTCTTTTCGATTTTCTCCGTCCGGCAGTTCCACACTCTCCAAAGCCCCGCAGGAACCACATGGTTCATTAATTCCTATGGATATTCTATTTTCTCCATAAAAAACGGAGATTTTCAGCCTGGCATCTTCCTGTAGTTCCTCATAGTCAATGCGAACATCCTCCCCAGGAAAAAATGCTTTCACCAGAGAATGAATGTCATACTCAAAATCCCGTTTATTCAACTGTACTGTTATCATAAACCTTCTACCGCCTGCTGTTGCTTTTCACAAAAGAAACCCACCTGAAAAACTCCCACTTTTATTTATGGTAGTACATGAAAGATAATATGAGCGTTCCGTTACAAGTATGGATTATATCTTATTTCATGGTCAATGACAGTCTCCTCATTATGTCCGGGAAGTACCCTGGTATCTTTCGGCAATGCCATCAGTTTTTCCTGAATTGAGCGCGCCAAAGTGGACATACTTCCGGTAGGAAAATCGGTACGTCCAACAGATTCTAGAAACAATGTATCCCCGGTAAAAAGGACTCCATCTTCCGGGAGATAATAGCAGGCACCCCCCTTTGTATGTCCTGGCGTGTAAAGTGCTGTAATCTGTCGGTCTGCCAGATCAAGTTTCTGACCGTCCCTCAGCCACACATCAGCTTCCATGGTCAACGGATAACCGAACACTTCCGACAAGTTCAACCGACTTGAAGAAAGTACCTGGCGTTCTTCTTCCATTGCACATACCGGGATATGGTATTTATTCCGCAACGGTTCCGCAGCGCCAATGTGATCAAAATGTCCGTGTGTCAAAAGAATTGCCACCGGTTTTGCTTTCCATATGTCTATGCTCCGGGCAATTCTTTCCGGAGAATCCGCGGGATCCACTATAATGATTTCTCTCGTCTCTTCATTTAGTACCAGATAGCAGTTAGTTGCCATCGGTCCCAACACCATATGCTCAATTCTAAGCTCACTCATAATTTAATTCCATTTTCCCATCAACCGGTGCTTCTCTCGATGTCAATGATACTCTCCACCTGACGGATCTTTTCGATCAGATAATTCAGCGTCTCCTTGCCCGGAACCTCGAATTCTAACGTGATAGTCGCCAGCCCCTGTTTACTGGTTCTGGAGTTCACCGAGCGGACATCGATTTTTCTCTCCGTGAATATTTTTGTTATATCCACCAAAAGTCCAGTACGATTGTTGGCGAATATTTTAATCTCTGCCACATAAAGTCCGTTATTTTGATTGTCATCTGAATGCTGCCACTCTGCGTCAATGAGGCGGGCCCGCTCATTTTCAGGAAGATTCACGATATTAATACAGTCCGTGCGGTGTATCGAAACTCCCCGGCCTCTGGTAACAAAGCCAACGATCTCATCTCCTGGCACCGGACTGCAGCATTTGGAAAAACGTACCGCCACATCATCAATGCCTTTGACTGTAATGCCGCTTTTCGATCTGGAAATGCGCATCTTCTCTCTGGAGCTGAGCGCCTCCTCCATAATCTGTTCATCTGTAATGTTCTTCTTGTGGTCTTTCTCATAAGCCTCCAGCAGCTTATTCGCAATCTGACCTTCCTTGAGCCCTCCGTGTCCAACTGCAGCCATCACAGAATCCCAATCACGAAAACCATATTTGCGGGTCACCCCTGCAATGTATTCCGATTTCATCAGATCTGACAATACCAATCCCTTGGCCTTGCAATAGCTCTGCATCATTTCCTTGCCCTTGATGATATTGTCTTCTTTCAGTTCCTGCTTGAACCACTGGTTTATCTTATTCTTTGCCTGGGTACTCTTGACAATCTTCAGCCAGTCACGGCTTGGTCCTTTGGAGTTTTGGGAAGTAATGACCTCAATGCGGTCTCCGTTCTGTATCACATAATCAATGGTTACCAATTTCCCATTGACTCTGGCGCCGATCATGCGGTTGCCCACCGCGCTGTGTATGCTGTAGGCAAAATCAATAGGAGTAGAACCGTTAGGCAAATTTTTTACATCACCTGCCGGAGTAAAGCAGTAAACGCTCTCGTTAAACAAATCCAGATCACTCTTAAGCAGGGTCATGAACTCCCGGTTATCTGACATATCTTTCTGCCACTCCAGGATCTGTCTAAGCCAGGTCAGTTTCTCCTCCTCTCTTTGGGAACCGCTCTTCTTACCATCCGCTGCCTCTTTGTACTTCCAGTGTGCTGCGATACCGTACTCAGCAATGCGGTGCATTTCAAAGGTACGGATCTGTATCTCAAAAGGAGATCCATTAGGTCCGATCAGAGTAGTATGCAGAGACTGATACATATTTTGCTTCGGCATGGCAATGTAATCTTTAAAGCGGCCCGGTATGGGTTTATACATCTCATGGATCACACCCAGAGCTGCATAGCAGTCTTTCACAGAATCCACTATGATCCGCACCGCAAAAAGATCGTAAATCTGATCCAGGGACTTCTGCTGGTTGACCATCTTTTTATATATGCTGAAGAAGTGCTTTGCCCTTCCTGCAATCTGGGCCTGAATACCGGCTGCCTCAATGTGTTTTTTCACATCTTCTACTATACTGCTTACCAATGCCTGCCGTTCATCCTTTTTCAGCGCAATTTTCTCCACCAAATCATAGTAAACCTCCGGCTCCAGATATTTTAATGACAGGTCATCCAGTTCCACTTTGATTTTGGAAATACCGAGGCGATGAGCGATGGGAGCATAGATGTCCATAGTCTCTCTGGCTTTCTCTTTCTGCTTTTCCGGAGACCAGTATTTTGCCGTCCTCATATTATGCAGACGATCCGCCAGTTTTACCAGAATCACGCGTATATCTTTTGCCATAGCAAGGAACATCTTGCGCAGATTCTCCGCCTGCACCTCAACTTTATCCGCAGAATAATTCAACTGACCCAGCTTTGTGACGCCATCCACGATCAGTTCTACCTCTTCTCCGAATTCCTCCTTCAACTGTTCGGAAGTCATGATGGTGTCTTCCACCACATCATGCAGCAGTCCGGCCACAATCGTCTCTTTATCCAACTCCAGATCTGCTAAAATAATAGCAACACAAAGAGGATGGATGATATACGGCTCTCCCGATTTTCTGCGTTGACCGCGATGCGCCTCATCAGCAATACGGTACGCCTTTTCAATCACGGAAAGGTCGTCCGAGGGATGATACTTCGTAACACTGCCGATCAACTCCTGATACAGTTCATCCGGACTTGTAAAATCTTCCATCGTTTTTACACTGGCATCTACTTTTTTAATTTGATCCATCTCTTTCTGCTTCTTCTCTTCCGCAATAGACATAAATCAAAGGCTCCTATTTCCCTTCGTATCGAATCACAGATTCTACGTCATAATCTTTCAGTCTGTCCCGGCCCTTTAGTCCAGCCAATTCCATGAGGAATACAATCTTTACAACCCTGCCGCCCAGTTCTTCAATCATCTTCACCGCTGCTTCAATGGTTCCTCCGGTAGCGATCAGATCATCGATCACTACCACCCTCTGTCCAGGCTTAATGGAATCCTTATGCATCTCAATCGTTGCCGTACCATACTCCAGATCATACTCTCTGGATATCGTTTCACAAGGCAGCTTTCCCTTCTTGCGCACCATCACGAACGGTTTATGCAAATTGTATGCCACAGGCATGCCAAAGACAAATCCCCGGGACTCCGTTCCAACAATCACATCCACATCATCAGCATTACCGATCTTCTCCATAATACCGTCAATAGCCAGATGCAATCCATCCGCATCCTGCAGGACACTGGTAACATCTCTAAAAATAATTCCCGGTTCCGGGAAGTCCGGAATGCTTCTTACGTATTCTTCTAATTTTTTCATATCTTTCGGCTCCTTTAATAAGCTTATTATGCAAAAAACTAACTTATAGTATAACATTCTCCGTAGGATTTCGCAACCGGGGATTTGAAGTTCCAAAAGCCATACGTCAGGAATCCCCGGCACATCTTTTCCGGTGCCCGGGGACTACCTGACCTTTTGTTCCAATAGATTGCTTCACCTCCACTTTAATGTATGTATATAGATAGTACAGACGAGAGACAACGCAACGACAGGTGTCCTTTCAGAAGACTTTTTCCCATGTAAAAATGAACAGATTGCCACAGTCTTAAAGTATGTGTTATACTTTTCTTAACCCCAATTTATTCTGTTTCTTACTGATAAATAGGAGGTGATTTTTTGAATGATGCATCGGGCAAATCCGGGATAACGACTTCGCAGCTGCTGTCCATGATCAAAAAGTCGGAACAGTTTTCAGATATCGCGGAAGTTTATCACGATATAACAGAAACGCCGGTCTTCTGTCATTATCTCTACGACATAATGGAGAAGCATCGCTTTTCTGCCAAGGACATCATTAGCAGCAGCGGCATTGAGCGTTCGTACTTCTACCATATTCTCAGCGGGCAGAAAATGCCGGGGAGAAATATGATTCTCCGCATCAGCCTTTGCATGAGGGCTACCCTGACAGAGACCAATCAGCTTCTGAGGCTTTCCAATCAGGGAGTATTATACGCGAAAGTCCGCAGAGATGCAGCCATTATTTTTGCAATAGAAAAGAAATGTACTATGCAGCAAACGAACGATTTACTGCTGAGTATAGACGAGGCACCTTTATATCGGGAGGGATCTTCATGAGTAAAAACCCGGGGGACGTTTTCGCAAAACATCTTTATCCAGATATCTCCGATGAACTGAGGAAATGTTCTCTTCGTCTTCCCGAATCTCTTGCTGAAAATTATGAAGTTCTTTCCTGTCTCAAGTATTCAGAACAGACCGCCACTTATCTGCTCCGTCAGAAGTCTGTGAACCGAACTGTTCTGTTAAAAACAGCCTCCGATCCGATTTTCGCCACAGCTCTGGACAATGAACGTAATATTTTGGATATGATACACCGTCAGGGAACGTCTGATTGTGCTGCTTTTCCGATATCTTTAGAACTGTACGAATTGAAAGGAACACATTATTTTATACGCAGCTACATTCAAGGGCGCACATTAGAAGAGTTGTGTGAATCAAATTACAAGAAGCCAGGGCTGCCTGAAGGGCAAGCCCTTCTTTATATCCTTCAGCTGACAAAACAGCTGCATTTTCTTCATACTCTGGATCCTCCGGTGATTCATCGGGATATCAAACCCCAAAATGTAGTAGTGGACACTAACGATATCTGCCACTTCATTGATCTGGGTATATCACGTTTTTCTAAAAGCAGGGAAGAAAAGAATTCCCCGATCATGGGGACTCAGTTTACCGCACCGCCTGAGCAGTTTTTCAATCAACCAGCGGATGTTCGCGGCGACCTTTATTCACTGGGTGTCCTGCTGCATTACTGCATCACTGGAGAATATAGTATTTCAGAAGCTAGTCTAAAGGAACTCTCTCCTGCTTTGCGCAAGGTTGTAAGTACATCTACCAAATTTCATCCGAACCAGCGCTATCAGACCGCCGACGAATTGTTGAAAAATCTGACGGCAGTACACCACACAAATAAAATATCCGTCGCAAAACAATAATTACCTGTATAACAAAAAGCCGGAACGCTTTGAATACCCAAAGTTTCCGGCTTTCATATAACGTGTGCTAGAGGATTCGAACCCCCGACCTTTTGGTCCGTAGCCAAACGCTCTATCCAGCTGAGCTAAGCACACACTTAAAAATACCTCATGGTCAGATACCTATCTGACAACAAACTATATTCTACAATACTTTTCAGCCTTTGTCAAGCATTTTTTTCTTTCTGCCAAATCAACACTAAGATTATTTTTTATCGCTCACAGTCTGTTCTGTCAAAACTGCAACACCCTGTTCTCCAAGCTGCAGTTTCATCTCATGGCCTTTTACTGTTCCGGAACATTCCAGATCCTCTGAAGATATTTTCAGTTCTCCGTCTTCATATGAATAGGTGTAAGCAGAGTCATCCTCCTCCCCGCCTACGCTGCTGATCATCCTTCCATCCGTTTCAAAACAGTAAAATGTCTCACCGATAATCGCATCATATGCCCTCTCATCATACTCCGTTCCGGACGGTGTTGTCAATGATGTCAGTTTCCACGTTGTCTCCACCAGGCTATCCGGCGTTGCCGAGCAACCGGTCAGTAACACTGCCGTGAGAATCAAACAAGCTGTAGTATACTTTCTTGAATGCATAATTTCCGCCTTATATCTTTTGTAAATATATTTTAAAAATACCGATGCGCGTAAAAAGGAAAAGCACTGCACAGGTTCTCCGTTCCTTGCGGTGCTTTCCATTTAGTCTCATCTTTACTCCAGAAGTCCAGCCATAGCTTTCAGCGCTTCCTCCTCGTCCACGCCGTCGACGCAAACATTGATCGTGGATGCCTTCTGACTGGCCAAGGCCATAACACCCATGATACTCTTTGCATTGACACGCTTGTCCTCCACTTCAAACGTGATTGCACTCTTATAAGCGCATGCCGTCTGAACTATGTGAGGAATCATCTCGCCAATCCCAGCGCCGCTGTTACTGGTTATCTTTTGACTGATCATACTCTAGCCTCCCACTACTTCTAAAGAAAACTTTATGCAAGCATCGCACAATACCAATACTAACACATCTTTTTAGTAAGGTCAACGAAAAGGTTACATTTCCTGTGCAAAAATCAGCCAAAAAAAAACATATTTCGAGGAGTTTCTCAAAAATCCAACTCTGGAGGAACATCCAATTCCTCCGATACATACTTTCCATTCTTCTTTCGCTGCCGCACGCATTCCGTCAGCAAATACTCTATCTGCCCATTCACTGAACGAAAATCATCCTCCGCCCATGCGGCGATGGCATCATACAGCTTTGCGGAAAGTCTCAGTGGAATCTGCTTTTTCGGAGCGTCCGCCATATCAATATAAACTTCCCGAATTCACCACAGGTTGGGCATCATGATTTCCGCAGAGTACCACCAGAAGATTCGATACCATGGCAGCTTTGCGTTCCTCATCCAGAGTAACCACATCATTCTCATTCAATCGTTCCAGAGCCATCTCCACCATGCCAACCGCTCCGTCTACGATCATTTTTCTCGCATCAATGATAGCCGATGCCTGCTGTCTCTGCAGCATCACTGCAGCGATCTCAGGCGCATAGGCCAGGTAGGTGATCCGCGCCTCGATGATCTCCAGTCCGGCTTCTTCCACCTTCTGCTGAATCTCATCCCGGATCCTGGCAGCCACAATCTCACTGGATCCCCGCAGGCTTCCCTCATCCGCCATCCCATCACCCGTGGTATCCACATTTGGAGCCACATCATAGGGATAGATGCGCACAATGTTTCTCAGAGCGCTGTCACACTGCAGGGAAAGATATTCTTTATAGTTATCTACATTAAATACTGCCTTGGCCGTATCTACCACCCTCCACATCACTGCGATTCCGATCTCTACCGGATTGCCCAGGCAGTCGTTGATCTTCTGCCGGTTATTATTCAGCGTCATGATCTTCAAAGAAATTTTCTTGTTTGCCATCTCCGTCACATCCACAGATGTACCGGAAGAAATCTGAAATATTGATTTCTTAGCGCCGCTGTCCACATCTCCGCTTTGATTCAGCTTCGTTTTAGCAGCAGGATTTACTGCTGTACAGAATGGATTCACAAAGTAAAAACCGCTGTCTTTTATTGTACCGACATACTTACCAAAGAGAGTCAGTACCAGCGCCTCCTGAGGTTTCAATACTTTTAACCCCAAAAACGGCAGCCACCCTACCGACAGCCAGATGATACTCACGACCAATAGCAGAGGATTTCCCTCATGGTCTACTATGATCGCGCCAAACACACACAATACAACAGCCACTGCATACAGAGCAATAAACAAAAACAGCATCAACATGCCATTCTTTTTATTGTTTAACACTTTTTCTTTCATTTCCTGTCTCCTCCCTTTTTGAATATCTAAATGATATCATTTTAATATCTATTTGTCAAATTGAAAAAAGGGGCTGTTTTAGCAACAGCCCCTTTTTTCAATTTTCCTTATTACTTTTCGGCGATAGCTGCCTGAGCCGCTGCCAATCTTGCGATGGGTACGCGGAACGGAGAACAGGATACATAATCCAGGCCCAGTTTGTGGCAGAACTCTACGGAAGACGGATCTCCGCCGTGCTCACCGCAGATACCGAAATGCAGATTCGGATTTACCGGCTTGCCCAGCTTGATGGCCATTTCCATCAGTTTTCCTACACCGGTCTGATCCAGTTTTGCAAACGGATCATTCTCAAAAATCTTGGCGTCGTAGTATGCACTCAGGAACTTGCCTGCGTCATCGCGGGAGAAGCCATAGCACATTTGGGTCAGATCATTGGTTCCAAAGCAGAAGAAGTCTGCCTCTTTCGCAATGGCATCCGCTGTCAGAGCCGCGCGCGGGATCTCGATCATGGTACCTACCTGATATTTCAGATCTGTGCCTGCCGCAGCGATTTCTGCATCCGCGGTCTCAACTACCGTCTTCTTCACATACTTTAATTCCTTATCATCACCTACCAGCGGGATCATGATCTCCGGGCATACGCTCCACTCAGGATGCTTCTTCTGCACGTTAATGGCTGCGCGGATCACAGCCTTTGTCTGCATCTTAGCAATTTCCGGATAGGTAACTGCCAGACGGCAGCCACGGTGACCCATCATCGGGTTGAACTCATGCAATGAATCAATGATGGCCTTGATCACATCCACGCTCTTGCCCTGAGCATCCGCCAGCTTCTGGATATCCCCTTCTTCCGTAGGAACGAACTCATGCAGAGGCGGATCCAGGAAACGGATAGTGACCGGATTTCCTTCCATTGCCTCGTAGAGTTTCTCAAAGTCACCCTGCTGCTGCGGCAGGATCTTAGCCAAGGCCGTTTCTCTCTCTTCCGGAGTCTCGGAACAGATCATTTCGCGGAACGCATCGATACGGTCTCCTTCAAAGAACATATGCTCAGTACGGCAAAGTCCGATCCCTTCTGCTCCCAGTTCTCTTGCCTTCTTCGCGTCAGCAGGAGTATCTGCATTCGTGCGTACTTTCAGTTTACGATATTTGTCTGCCCATCCCATGATTCTTCCGAATTCACCGGCAATGGTGGCATCCACAGTCGGGATAACGCCATCATAGATGCATCCCGTGGAGCCGTCCAGAGACAGCCAGTCGCCCTCATGATACTCTTTTCCAGCCAACGTAAATTTCTTGTTTGCCTCATCCATCACGATTTCGCCGCATCCGGATACGCAGCACTCGCCCATGCCCCGGGCAACCACTGCAGCATGACTGGTCATACCGCCGCGCACCGTCAGGATACCCTGCGCCGCTTTCATACCTTCGATATCCTCCGGAGAAGTCTCCAGGCGAACCAGAACAACCTTTTCTCCTCTGGCGGCCCATGCTTTCGCGTCCTCTGCGGTGAAGACAATCTTACCGCAAGCCGCTCCCGGGGATGCTCCCAGGGCTCTTCCTGCCGGCACAGCTGCTTTCAGCGCAGCCGCATCGAACTGCGGATGAAGCAATGTGTCCAGGTTACGGGGATCGATCATAGCCACTGCCTTTTCTTCTGTGATCATACCCTCATCCACCAGATCGCAGGCAATTTTCAGAGCTGCTTTTGCTGTTCTCTTACCGTTACGAGTCTGAAGCATGTACAGCTTTTTGTCTTCAATAGTGAATTCCATATCCTGCATGTCTCTGTAGTGATCTTCCAGAGTGCTGCAGATCTTTGTAAACTGCTGGAAAACCTCCGGCATGATTTCTTCCAACTGAGCAATTTTCTTGGGAGTGCGAACGCCCGCAACCACATCTTCGCCCTGGGCATTCAGCAGGAACTCGCCCATCAGGTGTTTTTCGCCGGTTGCTGGATCGCGGGTAAATGCAACGCCGGTACCAGAAGTATTTCCCATATTACCAAACGCCATCATCTGTACGTTTACTGCGGTTCCCCAGGAATACGGAATATCATTGTCACGGCGATATACATTGGCTCTGGGGTTGTCCCAGGAACGGAATACAGCTTTGATGGCCTCCATCAGCTGCACCTTCGGATCCGTAGGGAAGTCCTCCCCAATCTTTTCCTTGTACTCCGCCTTAAACTGATTCGCCAGCACTTTCAGATCTTCTGCAGTCAATTCCACATCCTGCGTCACGCCTTTTTCTGCTTTCATTTTGTCGATCAGTTCTTCAAAATATTTTTTGCCTACTTCCATAACAACATCAGAGAACATCTGAATAAATCTTCTGTAGCAGTCCCATGCCCACCGGGGATTGCCGGATTTCGCAGCCAGAACTTCTACAACATCCTCATTCAGACCCAAATTCAAAATGGTATCCATCATGCCCGGCATAGAGGCTCTTGCACCGGAACGAACCGAAACTAAAAGAGGGTTCTCCTTGTCGCCAAATTTCTTTCCGGTGATACCCTCCATTTTCTCGATGGCTACCATAATCTGAGCCATAATCTCATCATTAATTTTTCTTCCATCCTCGTAATACTGTGTACAAGCTTCCGTTGTGATAGTAAAACCCTGTGGTACCGGGAGTCCAAGGCTGGTCATTTCCGCGAGATTGGCCCCTTTGCCGCCAAGCAGATTACGCATACCCGCGTTACCTTCCGTGAACATATAAACCCATTTTGCCATGTTTCACTTACCTCCTATATCATAGTCTTTTTGCAATCGACCCATCAAAAAATCGCTCCCCCAGGCAAAATCCGGCGAAGCGATCTTTTGACGGGTCAATCCTAATATTATAATAAACATAATTACAGATATCGTCAAGAAATTTAGCCAATTTTTTTGTATTTTTTTCCTGTCATTTGTTGATTTAATCGTTATTTTTATAACAATCCAATCATCCCAATGGGTATATTCGCTATATATTCTATATTAAACTATATATTTTTATGCACTTTTACTATTATTTATATTTGAATCGTTACTAATTACAAATACTCTATTTCCACCAGCGTCAATCCTTCCGGCCGGGCAGTCTCTCCTGCCCGTTCCCTATCTTTTGCCTCAAGAATCTTCGGTATCTCTTCCGGTTCTATCTGTCCACTACCCACTCGCAGCAGCGTACCAGCGATGATCCGCACCATATTGTAAAGGAAACCGCTGCCAGTAACCCGTATAGTGATCATATCCCCCTGTCTTTTTACTTCCAGCGAATAAATCCTTCGAATCCGGTTTGAAACTTCCGGACGGTTCGTACAAAAGCTGGTAAAATCGTGGGTTCCCACCAGATAATCCGCTGCACGCTGCATTCTCTCTTCGTCCAGGTTCCAATAATAGAACAGAGAATAGAGACGTACGCAGGGATTCGGAAATTTATTATTCCAAATCTTATATTCATAGGTCTTTCTGGTATCGCAGAATCGGGGATGAAAATCCAGAGAAACCTCTTCGGATTTCTGAATGCGGATATCCGAGGGAAGTCTGGTATTCATGGCATACGAAATCTTATCTGCGGGCATGCGGGAGTTTGTATCAAACACCGCCACATTTCCCATAGCATGCACCCCTGAGTCTGTGCGGCTGGCGCCGATGACCCGTATTTCCTCCCCCAGCAATTCCGTCAGATGGTGATTTAATTCTGCCTCGATGGTATTGCCATTGGGCTGCACCTGCCACCCGCAATAATTGGTGCCATCGTAAGCTACTATTAACTTAACACGCTGCATATTTCCAACATTTCTCCCAAACGATTTATCGCCGATGTCCTTCGGTATCAGAACCCAAGCCATGTCTCTATCTTCACATATCGGCTTGTCAGAAACATCAGCAACAGATACATAAGCAAAATCACATAAGCTGTTTTATCTGTTTTCTTGTACTCCAGCGGATGCATCTTTGTCCTGCCCTCTCCGCCATGATACCCTCTTGCCTCCATGGCCATGGCCAGATCGTTCGCCCTGCGGAATGCTGAAATAAACAGCGGAACCAGAAGAGGAACCATGTTCTTTGCTTTCTGAATCAGATTACCGCTCTCAAAATCTGCTCCTCTTGCCATCTGCGCCTTCATGATCTTATCTGTCTCATCCATCAGTATAGGAATAAACCGAAGCGCAATGGACATCATCATGGCAATTTCATGTACCGGAACATGAAATACTTTCAAAAATCCCAGTCCCTTTTCCATACCGTCTGTCAGATCATTTGGTGTGGTGGTCAGCGTCATAATGGAAGAACCCATGATCAGATAGATCAGGCGAATTGCCATAAATGCTGCTGTACGGATACCCTCCATGGTGATCGTGAACTTCCAGACCTCCAACACAGGCGTTCCCGGTGTCAAAAACAGATTAAAAATCACAGTAATGAGCATCAGAATAAAAATCGCTTTCAGCCCTTTTGTGATAAATCGAAAAGGAACCCTGGACAATTTTATCACTACTGCCAGCGCAATCGTGGCCACAAAATAGCTGCTGACCGAACCAAACGCGAACAGGGACACAATAAATGCCAGTGTTGCCACCAGCTTCACTCTCGGATCCAGCCTATGAAGCACAGAACTTGCCGGATAGTACTGGCCCAACGTAATATCTCTCAACATCTTTTACAAACCCTCTATTTATTCAGTGCCTTAAGGATTGCCTGCTTTGCCTCTTCAATTGTCGTCACAGAAGTATCAATATCCCACCCCTGGCTTTTCAGGGTCTGTGTGACATAAGTCACCTGTGGTGCCGCCAGGCCTACTGTTTCCAGTTCCTGATAATGTTCAAACACTCTAGATGGCACATCATCATATAACACTTGTCCTTTATTCATAACGATGATCCGTTTCACATAGTTGGCCACATCCTCCATACTGTGAGAAACCAAGAGCACTGTAATCTTCTGTTCTTTTTGCAGCTTCTCTATCTGATCCAGGATCTCGTCCCTGCCTCTGGGATCTAATCCCGCCGTTGGCTCATCCAGAATTAAAACATCAGGATGCATCGCCAGGATGCCCGCAATCGCCACACGCCGTTTCTGCCCGCCAGACAGTTCAAAAGGAGATTTTCGGTAATAAGAATGATCCAGCCCCACCTGAGATAACGCTTCCCTGGCCCGCTCTTCTATCTCCTCTGTGCACAATCCCAGATTCTTAGGTCCGAAACAAACGTCAGAAAAAACATCTGTCTCAAACAGCTGATGCTCCGGGTACTGGAATACCAGTCCAACTTTGCTGCGCAGAGTTTTCTTATCATATCCATCCTCATAAATATTCTTGCCATCTGCGTAGATCGCGCCTGACGTCGCCCGTATCAAGCCGTTCAGATGCTGGATCAGCGTAGATTTTCCGGAACCGGTATGACCGATGATCCCTATGAACTGATTCTCTGGTATGTCCAGATTGATATCCTTCAGAGCCTGTTTTTCAAAAGCAGTTCCGGCACCGTATATATAATTTAAATGTTCTGTTTTCAAAACCATACTTTTCCCTGCTCTCCACTGCTACATCACCGCAATTTCTTACCGCTCCGGCATTTCTCCAACGCCTGTGTCAGTTCTTCAATTGTCAAGATCCCCTCTGGAAGATCTACTCCTGACTGCTTCAATTCATGAGCCAGCAAGGTAACCTGCGGCACATCCAATCGATAGTGTTTCAGGGCTTCTACCCGGGAAAAGATCTCCCGGGGTGTTCCCTGCATCACCACTTTTCCCTTATCCATAACGATAACCTTGTCCGCATGAATTACTTCTTCCATATAATGAGTGATCAGGATGACCGTCACTTTTTCTGCGCGGTTTAACTCCCGGACGGTCTGTATCACTTCTTTTCTGCCATTGGGATCCAGCATGGCGGTAGGTTCATCCAACACAATGCATTTTGGCTGCATTGCCACCACCCCCGCAATCGCCACACGCTGTTTTTGACCGCCGGACAATTTATTCGGAGAATGGGAGCGATATTCCCACATGCCTACCGCTTTCAGACTCTTTTCCACCCTACGCCAGATTTCTTCCTTGGGAATGCCCATATTTTCCGGTCCAAAGCCCACATCTTCATCCACAATGGTCCCGATAATCTGATTGTCCGGATTTTGGAAAACCATACCAGCCGTCTGCCGGATCTCCCAAAGTTTAGATTCGTCCCGCGTGTCCTTCCCGTCCACATACAGCGAACCCTCCGTGGGCAGCAAAATGGCGTTGATATGCTTTGCCAAAGTAGATTTTCCTGAACCGTTGTGACCAAGAACTGCAATAAAGTCTCCGGCCTCAATATCAAGATTCACTCCGTCTACCGCTTTCATGGAAGACTCCACCTGACCCTCTTCATTCCATTTAACATATTCAAATTTTAAATTCTTTCCGTCTATAATCTTCATTTTACTTTTCTATTTTTCGAGTGGATTCTCCCAGCACAAGCCGTGCATTAAAAATACGTTTCGTCTCCACCGGTTCCTTTTTTATCAAATGGAACAGGATATTTATGGTAGCCTCTGCCATCTCTTCTCTTGGCTGATACACTGTCGTAATGGACGGATGGTAATAAGCCGCCGTCTCCTGTCCGTCAAAGCCTGCCACAGAGTAATCCCCAGGGATACTCTTTCCTGCATCAAAGATTGCCTTGCAGGCTCCTATAGCAAGTGCGTCAGCTACTGCATAGATGCAGGTAAACTTTTTCCCGGAATCTAATAATTCCTTCATCATCTCATATCCATTCTCCATGGAATAAGTGTTCACATCTTTTTTGGTACACACCACAAGTTCATCATCATATTGGATACCATGATCCTGCAATGCTCTCTGATACCCGTCCAACCGGCATTTTCCCACGCTGGCGTCCTCTCTGGAGGCAGCCAGTATGGCAATCTCTTTGTGCCCGCAATCACACAGAAAATCCACCATGCGGTAACTTTCCAGTTCATCATCAATAGAAATGACCGCGCCCTTTTTCATAGACTCCGGCAGTCCCATGTTTACCGTACTGATGGCAAAAGGAACCGTTAACTGGTTCAGCTTCTCTTCCTTGTGGATATACATACCTCCCAGAAAGACAATGCCTTTCAGCCGCTTTTCTTTTTCCAACTGTATCGCCACATCGATTTCATCCTCATCCTCTTCCACCTGCTGAAGGACAAAGGAATATCTCTTTTTCTTAACTTCCCGCGCCAAAACTCCAATCATCGGGGTGAAGAACGGATTGGTAATACCCTTCACCAGCACTGCTATCGTGTTAGAATCCGTGCGTTTCAGGTTTCTCGCACTGTTGTTTGGCACATAATTGTATTCCTTGATAATTTCCAGTACTTTTTGTTTTGTCTCCTGATTAATATCCGGATGATTGTTCATCGCTCTTGACACTGTGCTGACCCCAACATCGCATAGCTTGGCGATTTCTTTTATCGTAATCTGTTCCATACTCGTCTTCCCTCAGTCATTCCCCCGCAATCCCGCCCAATTATAGCAACATTAACTCAAAAAAGCAAGGAAACAACACTTAATAATATAAAAATACCCTTCGTGTCTCAGCATCAAAAAGCCGCAGGAATCTCCCATAGAAAGTATGTCATCCTGCGGCCTTATCCTATCTTTTTATTCAATTCTTCCGTAAATCTTAGTCAAATGCCTGATCTTAGCTGCCAACTCCTGCGTAAATGCGTCTTCCTTCATACGCCATTTCCAGTTTCTGCCCTGAGTAGATGGCTGGTTCATGCGGCACTCTGCCCCAAGGCAAAGATAATCCTGCATCGGTACAATAACCGTATCGGCCACCGTCTCCAGGGCACAGCGTATCAAACTCCACACAATACCTTCCTTCTGCATCCCTTTCAGATCCAGATAATCATCCAGAAACGCTCTGTCCTGTGCAGACAGTTCATCATACCAGGCCGCAAGAGTCTGATTATCGTGGGTTCCCGTATAAACCACACAGTTATGATCATAACGATATGGCATGTAATCCCCGGACTCTCTGGAATCAAAGGCGAATTCGATCACTTTCATTCCAGGATAGCCAGTATCTTTCACCAACTTGATCACAGTGTCCGTCAGATAGCCGAGATCTTCCGCTATGATCGGCGTCTGTCCAAAATGTTCTGACAAAGCAGTAAACAATTTCATCCCCGGTCCAGGCTGCCAGCAGCCATCCGCTGCTGTCTGCGCCCCGAAGGGAATCGCGTAATACTCATCAAAACCACGGAAATGATCAACACGAACCACGTCGTATAGTTCATAGCAGCGCTCCATACGTTTGATCCACCATGCATACCCGGTGTTTTCATGATATTCCCAGTCGTAAAGAGGATTTCCCCATAACTGTCCATCCGCAGCAAACGCATCCGGCGGACAACCTGCGATACGTGTCGGCTGTCTGTCTTCATTATACTGAAAAAGTTCCGGCATCGCCCAACTGTCTGAACTGTCAAAGGCTACATAGATTGGGATATCTCCAACAATCTGTATGCCTTTTTCATTGGCATACGTTTTCAGCTTGATCCATTGCTTCATGAACTCATATTGAACGAAACGGTAGAAACCAATCTCTTTTTCACACAGTTCCTGATATTTTCGTACTGCTTCCGGCTTGCGCAGACGGATATCATCCTCCCAGTCAGCCCAGCTTTTCTGGCCAAACTGATACTTGACCGCCATGTACAGACTGTAATCCTCCAACCAGTTCTTCTGCTTCTCGCAGAAGGCGCGATACTCTTCGTCCTTATCCAGTTCCTGTGCCAAAAATGCAAGGTAAGCCTTCTTCAGTACCGGCAGTCGGTTCTGATAGATCTTATTATAATCTACCTGCTGGGGATCTATACCAAAGTCCAACAACTGATACTCTTCCGGCTGCAGCAATCCTTCCTGTGCCAGCTGATCCAGATCCACGAAATACGGATTCCCGGCAAACGCAGAGAATGGCTGATAGGGAGAATCGCCATACCCGGTAGGTCCAAGAGGAAGTATCTGCCAGTAAGTCTGACCAGCCTCCTTCAGGCTGTCCACAAACGCGTAAGCACTCTTCGAAAAACAGCCAATGCCATACGGAGAAGGAAGACTGGATATCGCCATCAGTATTCCACTTCTTCTCATATATGTATTTCTCCTATTGTCTATCCCTTAACAGCGCCAGCCACGACACCCTCAATGATATATTTCTGGCAGATCAGATACAGAATAATGATCGGAAGCACAGTAATCAAAATACATGCCATCATAGGTCCCATCTGCACTGATCCGAAACTGCCCCGGAAATACTGGATGTTCATGGGAATGGTACGATAATTTTTAATATCAAGCACTAGAGTCGGCAGAAGATAATCGTTCCACACCCACATGGTTTCCAAAATTGCGGTAGAGATCGTAGTGGGTTTCGTAATAGGCATCACGACCTTAAAGAAGATCTGCAGAGGACTGCAGCCATCGATCATTGCCGCCTCTTCTATCTCCAGAGGAATCGATTTCATGAACCCGGTAAACATAAATACGGCCAGACCGGCGCCAAATCCCAGGTAAATTATGCAAATATCGTAGGGTGTATTCAGCTTCAGTGTGTCTGCCGTCTTAGAAAGGGTAAACATTACCATCTGGAACGGCACCACCATAGAGAACACGCACAGATAATAAATCGCTTTCGCCGCCTTGCTGTTTACACGGCAGATGTACCATGCGCACATGGAACAGCACAGGATGATCAGCACAACGCTGGATACCGTGATGAATAAGCTGTACCAGAAGGAAGACAGAAAATCCATCTCGGATATACCGTATACAAAGTTTTTAATTCCATTAAATGCGTCCCCAATAGGAAGCTCAAAAATACGATTGGTAGAGATTGCCGATTCCACCTTCAGGGAGTTAAACAGGATCATGATGATCGGATAGATCCAAAGCACACTCAGAATGGAAAAGACCACCGTCATGATCGTATTGGCAATTTTCTTTTTTTCGCCCATGGATTTTCCCACAGCAACTGATTTATCCATCATGCCTGCACCTCCCTCTTCTTTGTCGTCCGCAGCTGAACCATAGAGATGATCACTACGATAAGGAAGAATACCACAGCCTTAGCCTGACCGATCCCCTTCCACTGCTGACCGCTTCTCATGTAATAAGTCTCATAGATATTAAGGGCCAGCATCTGTGTACTCTTTGCAGGATCTCCCCCTGTCAGCGACAGGTTCTGATCAAAGAGTTTGAAGGAATTCGTCAGGGTCAGGAACATACAGATGGTAATACTCGGCATCACCATAGGAATTTTCACATGCTTCAACACCTGCCAGCGGGTAGCTCCATCAATCTGCGCTGCCTCGATCAGATCCGGCGAAACATTCTGCAGCCCGGCAATGTAGATGATCATCATATATCCGATCTGCTGCCATCCCATCAGGATAACCAGACCCCAAAAACCTTCTGTTGTGGACAGTCCCAGAAGCGGCATGCCAAATTTATACAACAATCCGTTTAACAGGCTCTGCCAGATATAACCCAGCACAATACCGCCGATCAGGTTGGGCATAAAAAAGATCGTACGAAAAGCATTCGTTCCCTTGATACCTCTGGTCAGCAGAGTCGCGATCAGAAAAGCCAGTACGTTGATGGTCAGCGTGGAAACAATAGTGAATAATGTTGTGAAAACAAATGCATGCACAAAGGTGGAATCCTGAAAAACTCTTATGTAATTATCAAAGCCAACCCATGTGATCTTTTTCAATGTCTGGAATTTTGTAAAGGAAAGGTAAATGCCCCAGATAAACGGCCAGATGAAGCCGATCGTAAAGGCAACCAAAGTCGGCGCCACAAAAACCGGCCAATATTTTTTAATTGATTTTTCCATAACGGCCCCTTTCAAAACATCTTTTGCGCCATAGGCCAGAAACACACTTTGCGTGTTTCCCGCTTATTTGACAAAAGAGGCGGGCAATCCAGTCACGAGAATTGCTCGCCTCTTCTTTTATATCACTTTACATATTACTAATTTTACTGGTTCAGTGCAACTTCCTCTGCCCAGCCATCAACAAACGCAGTAACTACTGCATCCCAGTCGCTCTGGCCTGCTGCATATGCGGTAAGTGCGGAGCCAACGCCATTCTTCCACTCTTCAGACGGCATAGTGGTGAAGTTCCATGAAACCGGAGTCTTACCGTTTGCAGTGTACTCAGCATCCTGTTTTACGAATACGTTCGGGGACTCCTGAGCAGTGGTGAACGGAATTACAAAGCCCATATCTTCAGCCATAGCCTTGGTGCCGGTTTCAGAAGATACAACCCAGTCGATGAATGCCAGAGTAGCTTCAATATCTTCCTCAGAAGCCTCAGCATTTACACACCAGAAGTTCTCAGTACCTGTGCAAAGACCTTCAGCGGCATCGTCAACACCAAAGTAGATCGGGATCATAGCGATCTCGTCATCGCTAAACTGCTCAGCAAGATTGGAGTACTCCCAGGAACCATTCTGATAGAATACAGCTTCGCCGTTCAGGAACTCATTTCTAGCGTCATCACCGGTCTTTGCAGCCAGTTCTGAAGGATCGCAGGTAGAATCTGTGATGTACAGATCAAATACTGCTTTGTAGTTGTCAAGGTAATCACCTTTGATCGCGTCGGTATCAGAAATACCATCTGCCTGATACTCATAGTAGATCGGCAGGTTTGCCAGATGAGTCTTAAATCTCCAGTCGGAGGAACCGTCCATACCTGTGGAAGCAAATGCGCCCTTCACACCAAGCTCGTCTTTTCTTGCCTGGATATCATCCGCAACTGCTTTCAGATCATCAAAGCTCTGGATATCGTCAACCGTGTAGCCTGCTTTTTCCAGCAGAGTCTTGTTAGCAATGATACCATAGGACTCGATAACGTACGCAATACCTGCAACTGCGTCATCTTCTGTCTTCAGTTCAAATGCGTCACTGGTCAGTTTCTCCTCAATAGCGGAACCGCTCAGATCGTAGCAGTAGTCCACCCAGTTTTTCAGACCAACCGGTCCGTTCACCTGGAACAGAGTCGGAGCGTCGCTCTTTGCCATCTCTGCCTGCAGAGTAGTCTCATACTCGCCGGATGCTGCGGTAACTACGGTAACCGGAACACCAGTCTCCTCGGTGTAAGCTGCTGCAAGTGCCTGCCATGCATCGTTTGCTTCCGGCTTAAAGTTGAGGTAATAAACGCCCTCTGCCATAGCTGCGCTGGACATAACGGTGGCTGCTGCTGCTGTTAATGCGAGACATTTTGCTAATTTCTTCATACTATCTTTCTCTTCCTTTCCTAATGTTTTGTTGATAAGTTTTTCTTACGAAGGATACGTTTCCCACGGCAATGGCACCGTTTTCGGTAACGTTTCCAATTCATGGATTTATATTAGCACATTTTTTATGGTTGTGCAATTGTTATTTTCATTTCTCCATCAATTCATTTAGTATTCACAATTTTACCTGTATATTTTTGTGCACTTTTTCTGAATGCATGCGATTTTGGAAAGTTTATTACTCGGCACTTGCCCAAAACCGCAAATCAGGGTATAATAGCGGAATACTACAAAGAAAGGAAGAATGATTATGGCACAGAATCCGATCATTACCATCACTATGGAAAATGGAGATATTATGAAAGCGGAACTTTATCCGGATATCGCTCCAATTTCTGTAAACAACTTCATCAGCCTGGTCAACAAGGGTTTCTATGACGGGCTGATTTTTCATCGTGTTATTAATGGCTTTATGATTCAGGGCGGATGCCCGAACGGAACCGGCATGGGCGGACCAGGTTACTGTATCAAAGGAGAATTTGCCCGTAACGGTGTGGTTAACGAACTGAAGCATACCCCTGGCGTACTCTCCATGGCTCGCGCTATGAGCCCCAATTCCGCAGGTTCCCAGTTTTTTATCATGCATAAAGCCGCTCCTCATCTGGATGGCTCCTACGCCGCTTTCGGCAAGATTATACAAGGAATGGATGTGGTCAACAAAATCGCTGAGGTGGACACTGACTATAGTGACCGCCCCATGGAAGAACAGAAAATAAAATCTGTGACGGCAGATACCTTCGGGATGGATTATCCGGAACCGGAGAAAATGTAAACATTCTGTACAGGAGGGGGCTGTCGAAAACCTTTTTCACATAGTTTGCAGCAGCCCCTTTTTTAATCATTTCGCGCTTGTCTTAAATACCCTCCATATTTCGTTCGGAGTGTGGGATATCTCTTTCTTTACCCTTACAAATCCCAATTTTTCTGCCAATCTCTGGGATGGATAGTTACCCTGATGAATCACCGCTGTAATATCGGGACAGCCCAACACTTCAAAGGCATATTCCAAAATTGCTTTGCACGCTTCATAAGCATAACCACATTTCCGGTACTCGACGCCCATCAGATAGCCAATTTCAATTCTGCCCTGAGGCGAAATATCATCAACTACGGGAGAGAGTCCGCATCGTCCTATGATCTCCCCTGTCTCCTTTTTCACTACCGACCATAAGCCAAAACCATAATAACGATATTGGCAGGCAATATACGCGAAAAATTTTTCCTTAGCTTCATTATAATCTTCCGTCATCGTCTCGGTATAGGTATCGCTGTTTGTTTCCCGCGATATCTGGTACAACTGCTCGAAGTCTCCATTCAAACTCTCCCGGATAATAAGGCGCTCCGTCTCCCGGATTACTACAGCCAGACCATGAAAACGGTGAAGAATGCCGAGAAAAAAGGCTGTATCCAGACCCTCAAAGGAATTTAATACCATCTCCACACCATCAAAATAATCTTCATTTCCCGGTCTCTGATATCCGACACAGCAGATCTCTTGCGATTTCAACCGGCTCACCACTTCCGGGCAGTTGGTAACTATCAGAAGATTGTCTTTATAAACAACCCGCTTTGTTTTTCCTTCCTGATCCGTTCTTTCAAATTTTTTAAATAGCCACCACACATGATCCGACCGAAAACCGCGAAGCAGTTCTTCTACCCCTGGAAGCATCATAAAATCGTTTTTTTCCATATCTTTCATACAAAACAAAACGTCCATATCTATCTCCCCGGCAAAACACTTCAAATTGCCCGTTCATAATAACGAAGCCACGGTCAAAAAGGGTTTCCGAAATTTTCCCCAAGGGAAAAGTTTCAGAAACCCTTTCGTCATTGTTCTATTAAACCAGCTCCAGAACTACTTCTATAGCTCCGTCACCACGACGCTGGCCAAGTTTTACGATACGAGTATAACCACCGTTACGACCTGCATACTTCGGCGCAATCTCTTCAAACAATTTTGCAGGAAGATCTACCTGTTTGGTATTTTTCTTTCTGCCTGCCGCCTCAGCCGGAACTTCTTTCACCGGATAGAGAACCTTCAGCATCTGACGTCTTGCATGCAGTCTGCTGGGCTTATCTTTCTTGATTTCCTTCTGGACAAGATCGTACTGTGTTTCTTTTTTGCCGTTTACTACTTCTTTTACTCTCTTACCATCTTTATCCTTACGCGGAACTTTTGCGGTAACAGTAACAGTCTCGTAGTTATCTTTCTCTTTGACAGCCAAGGCAATCAGTCCTTCTGCAATCTTACGAACTTCCTTTGCCTTTGCCTCTGTGGTAACAATCTTTCCTCTGTAGATCAGAGCAGTTACCTGGTTTCTGAGCAGAGCCTTTCTCTGGTCTGCCGGTCTGCTAAGTTTTCTATAACCTGACATTATAATTCTCCTCCATTCTGGAACATCCCCGCACGCTCATCGGTCTTACTGCGCGAATGCTGTCTATTTCCATATAGATATCTCATTCTTCGCTGGGGTTCAACTGTAACCCAAGCTCTTTTAACTTCGCCAGCACTTCCTCCAATGACTTGCGTCCAAGGTTGCGAACCTTCATCATATCTTCCGGAGTCTTGTTGCACAGTTCTTCTACCGTATTAATACCCGCTCTCTTCAGACAATTATAGGAACGAACGGACAATTCCAGTTCGTCGATGTTCATTTCCATCACTTTTTCCTTTTCATTGTCTTCCTGAACACTCATAACCTCCACAGATTTGGCATTTTCAGACAAGTCTACGAACAGGCTCAGATGTTCACTGAGAACTTTAGCCGCAAGGCTCACTGCGTCATCTGGAGCTAACGTTCCATTGGTAAACACATCAAGCGTCAGTTTATCATAATCAGTCACCTGGCCCACACGGGTGTTCTCTACCGTCATATTCACACGCTCTACCGGTGTGTAGATCGCGTCTACTGCGATCACACCGATGGGCATGTCGTCTTTTTTACCCTTATCAGCGCTCACATAGCCTCTTCCATCGGTTATGGTGAGTTCCATATAAAGTTTGCTGTCAGCACCGCCATTCAGGGTAGCAATCACCTGATCCGGATTCATGATCTCGATATCCTGATCCACCTGAATGTCAGCTGCCGTCACTGTTCCTTCGCCTTCAAATTCTATATAAGCGGTCTTTGCTTCATTCGTCTCACTGGTATTTTTGATAGCCAGCGATTTAATGTTCATGATGATCTCTGTGACGTCTTCTTTCACTCCGGGAATGGAGCTGAACTCATGCAGCACACCGTCAATCTTGACCTGGCTCACTGCAGCTCCCGGCAGAGAAGAGAGCATGATTCTTCTCAGGGAATTACCCAGCGTCGTACCATAGCCGCGTTCTAACGGTTCTACTACAAATCTTCCGTATTTTTTGTCCTCAGACATCTCAGCTATTTCAATTTTAGGTTTGTTGAAATCGAACAATCTTAGCCCCTCCTTTTGGGTAATCATATTTTTGAGGGTGGCGAATCGCTATTACTTAGAGTACAGCTCGACGATAAGCACTTCGTTTACCGGAACATCAATGGCATCTCTGGACGGAAGCTCTTTTACAGTGCCTTTCAGAGCTTCAGCGTCTGCTTCCAGCCATTCCGGAACCAGTCTTCCACCGGTTACTTCCAGAATATCTTTATATCTCTGGGAGCCCTTGCATTTTTCTTTGATCTCGATGGTATCACCAGCCTTTACCAGATAGGACGGGATGTTTACCTGCTTGCCGTTTACTAGCACATGCTTATGGTCAACAATCTGACGCGCTTCTTTTCTGGTTCTTGCGAAGCCAAGGCGGAAGATCACATTGTCCAGCCTGCTCTCCAACATAATCATCAGATTCGGGCCTGTCATACCCGGCATCTTATCTGCTTTCTTATAGTAATTCCGGAACGGTTTCTCCAGAACACCATAGATAAATTTTGCTTTCTGTTTTTCTCTCAGCTGCAGACCGTATTCACTCACTTTACGGTTTGCACGTTTCAACTCTCTGTTAGATTTTTTATCAATTCCCAAATATACCGGATCAAGACCAAGTGATCTGCATCTTTTAAGTACAGGAACTCTGTTAACTGCCATATCCTATAGCACCTCCTAATTAGACTCTTCTGCGTTTTGGCGGGCGGCATCCGTTGTGCGGCACCGGGGTTACGTCTCTGATACTTACTACTTCCAGTCCGTTTGCGGAAAGCGCACGGATAGCAGCTTCTCTTCCAGAACCCGGTCCTTTTACGAACACATCTACTGTTTTTAAGCCATGAACCAACGCTGCTTTTGTAGCAGTCTCTGCAGCCATCTGTGCTGCATAAGGAGTAGATTTTCTTGAACCTCTAAAGCCAAGACCACCGGCACTTGCCCATGATAAAGCATTTCCCTGCGCATCCGTCAGAGTAACGATCGTGTTATTAAAGGATGACTGGATATGTGCCTGTCCCCGTTCAACGTTCTTTTTGACACGTTTTTTGGTCACTTTTTTCGTAACTTTTTTTGCCATTTAAACTAACCTACTTTCTCGATGATCGATTATTTCTTCTTATTTGCTACTGTTCTCTTCGGTCCCTTGCGGGTTCTTGCGTTCGTCTTCGTCTTCTGTCCACGAACCGGAAGACCTTTTCTGTGACGGATACCTCTATAGCACCCGATCTCCTGAAGTCTCTTGATGTTCATCGCGATGTCACGACGAAGATCACCCTCTACCATGACGCCCTGTTCCTCAATGGCGACACGGATCTTATCAACTTCTTCGTCTGTCAAATCTCTGACACGAGTGTCAGGATTTACATTAGCTGCCTCGAGAATCTTGTTTGAGGTTGCTCTACCGATACCGTAGATGTACGTCAAACCGATCTCTACACGTTTTTCTCTTGGTAAGTCTACACCAGCAATACGAGCCATGTAATTTTCCTCCATTTTCCTGGGACGCCATGCCAAGAAGCGTCCGTTTATTGTCTCTAATTGGGGTGTAACATAGACACCCAGCCGCTCCCGCAGCCTTTCCAACCCATTAAGCCGTGAGCCCGAAGCTCTTGCAACGCATTCACCGATCTTACGTGTATAGCGGATTTGACGTAAAATGGGGATGAATACTTCATCCGATGCAGTCAATCCTGAGCTGGTATTAAAAGCCAATATCTCAACGAAATAACAGAAATTATTAAAATCCCATAATTCCATCTTATATTGTATACAGTGTCACAGCCCTCCGGGCAGTCTCACTGTCGCCGCTACTTTTAATGTTGCTTAACCCTGTCTCTGTTTGTGCTTGGGATTCTCGCAGATAATCCGGATGCTTCCCTTTCTCTTGATAACTTTGCACTTTTCACAGATGGGTTTCACTGATGATCTAACCTTCATGGTTAATCCTCCTTTCACCTTTGCTGTTGTATTTTGGGCACAAAAAGACACACTTGTCCCCTGCTCACAAAAGTACGTATAACATTATATTATGTCTTTCCAGAAAATGCAAGCATTTTTTCTCAAAAAACACCTTATCTATGCCAAAAGAAGCTGCCTCAACTACCCGGCAGCTTCGATATTTCTTCCTTACTCTATTTGTCTCTCCAGATAATTCTTCCTTTGGAAAGGTCATAAGGCGATAACTCGATGGTCACTTTGTCACCCGGAAGGATTCGAATGAAATTCATACGAAGTTTACCGCTGATATGAGCCAGTACCACATGTTTGTTTTCCAGTTCTACCTTAAACATTGCGTTGGGAAGTTTCTCCAGCACAGTACCTTCTACTTCAATCACGTCTGCCTTTGACATGCATGAACCTCCTTAACATTATAGGCTTTCATAAATTTTCAAAATTTTTCTAACATCTGCATCGTCCCTGATCTTTGACATACGGTCGGTCAATTCTGCGGAAAGATGTTTGATGAGCTGTACGTGCTTCTGATTTTTCTTTTTTGGGCGCGCCAGCAGTTTCGTTGATCCGTCAACCAGATACAAACAATCATTCTCCTGTTCTAGAACAACGTATCGTTTTCCTTTATCGTGACCGGCAAGTGAAGTTGCGAGCATTTCTGCCTGATATAATTTCATAGTATCCACCTACTTGCTCAACGTCAATATTTCCGGATCACCGTCCGTAATCAGGATTGTGTTCTCATAATGCGCGGACAGGGAACCATCAGCAGTCACTACCGTCCAGTCATCGTCCAGCCATTCTACTTCCCAGGTTCCGGCATCAATCATGGGCTCAATAGCCAAAGTCATACCCGGCACCAGGCGAATACCCCGCCGCTTTTGGGCAAAATTCGGTATCTGTGGATCCTCATGAAGGGAGGTTCCAATACCATGACCTACCATATCCCTCACAACACCATACCCAAAAGATTCTGCGTAGGCGCCAATCGCAGCCGATATCTCATGCAAATGGTGGCCTGCCCTGGCAAATTCAATGCCTTTAAAGAAACTTTCTCTGGTGACATCAATGAGCTTCTGTGCCTCCGGAGATATCTGTCCAACACCGTAGGTACGAGCCGCATCAGAATGCCATCCTTTGTAGATCAATCCGGCATCCAGGCTCACGATATCGCCCTCTTTCAGAAACCGGCTTTTTTTCGGAATACCATGAACCACCTCATCGTTCACCGACACACAGATAGAAGCCGGGTATCCGTTATAATTCAGGAAGTTCGGAACACATCCAAGGCTCCGGATCAACCGCTCGCCCTCCCGGTCAATATCTAATGTAGATATCCCCGGTTTGATCATGTTCGCCAGTTCATCATGTACAATTTCAAGAAGCCTTCCAGCTTCTCTCATCAGTGCTATTTCTGATGCAGATTTTACTGTTACTGACATACAATTACTCTCCTAAAATCTTGACAATGGCCGCAAATACATCTTCCATATCCACAGTGCCATCTACAGTCCTGAGCACTCCGGCCTTCTCATAGTAGTCAATCAACGGCTGTGTTTGGTCATGATATACCGTTAAGCGCTTCTGTACCGTTTCCGGCTGATCATCATCTCTCAAAATCAGCTTTTCTCCACAGGCATCGCAGATGTCTGCCGTCTTCGGCATATTATAAACAATATGGTAGGTAGCTCCGCAGCCCACACAGGCTCTTCTTCCACCCATACGATTTACAATATTTTTATCCGGAACATCTACATTAATGGCGTAATCAATCTCTGTTCCCATTTTGTTCAGAGCAGCGGTCAACGCCTCCGCCTGAGGAATCGTCCGTGGAAAACCGTCCAGAATATAACCGTCTCTGCAGTCTTCCTGCGCAATACGGTCTACGACAAGATCGCAGGTAAGTTCATCCGGAACCAGAAGTCCCTGATCCATGAATGATTTTGCTTTCTTTCCCAGTTCTGTGCCGTTTTTAATGTTTGCTCTGAAAATATCACCTGTCGAAATATGGGGAATGGAATACTTTTTCGCAAGCATTTTTGCCTGCGTTCCTTTTCCCGCGCCAGGTGCTCCAAGCATAATGATCTTCATATGGTTTGCCTTTCTTTGAAAGATGGGGCTGTCGCGCTTTATGCAACAGCCCCAGTAGAATTACTATTCGCTGAGGAATCCCTTGTAGTTTCTAACTACCATCTGAGATTCAATCTGTTTTAACGTTTCCAGGATTACTCCCACGATAATGATGATGGAAGTACCGCCAAAGGAAACATATGCGCCGAATACGCCGTTAAAGAAGATTGGGATCAGCACTACAATGGTCAGACCAGCAGCGCCAATAAATACGATGTATCCGAGAATCTTATTCAGATAATCCGTGGTGGGTTTGCCGGGACGGATACCCGGGATAAAGCCGCCCTGTTTCTTCATGTTATCCGCTACTTCAATCGGATTAAAAGTGATGGAAGTATAGAAATACGCAAAGAAAATGATCAATACAATATATAAGACTAATCCCACGGAATATACCGGTTCACTAAATTTAAACCAGTTGTTCTGGTTCAACATTCCTAAGACCGTAGCCCCAACACCGCTGGCAGACTTTCCGGTAAAGGAAAGAATGATCTGCGGAATGGACATCAGCGAAGAAGCGAAGATAACCGGAATAACGCCGGCAGTATTCACTTTCAGAGGAATAAAGGTAGACTGTCCACCCACCAGTTTTCTTCCCTGCATCTTTTTTGCATATTGAACCGGGATCCTTCTTGTGGCATCGTTCAGCACGATTACGAGAACGATAGTCAGAAGAATAACACCTATGATGATCAGCGCTGCCAACAGACCTTTTGCAACTGTTTTTCCCTTTACAAAAGTCTCAAACAATGACGCGATATCCTGCGGTACCCGGGAGAGAATGTTGATCATCAGGACAATGGAAATACCATTTCCAACGCCTTTCTCCGTAATTCTCTCACCAACCCACATCAGAAAAGCAGAACCAGCCGTCAATGCCACAACTACGGTCAGACTGTTCAGGAAATTTACATTCTGGATCAACCCTGATCTGCCAAAACCGATGGTCATGGCAATACTCTCAAACAGAGCCAAACCCACCGTCAGATAACGGGTAATGGTCTGGATTTTCTTTCTGCCGTCCTCTCCATCACGATGCATCTCCTCCAGCTTGGGAATAGCGATCGTGAGAAGCTGCATGATAATAGATGAAGTAATGTACGGTGTGATGTTCAGTGCAAAGATGGACATTTTTTCAAAAGATCCACCCGTAAAAGCGGAGAAAAAGTTAAATGCTCCATTGGTCTGCTGACTTGCAAACCAATTACTGAAATACTCTCTGTTCACACCGGGTACCGGAAGCTGTGAACCAAATCTGACCACTATCAGCATTAAGAAAGTGAACAACAGTTTTTTTCTGATGTCTTTGATTTTAAATGCATTGCGCAGCGTCTCTAACATTAGATCACCTCTGCTTTTCCACCAAGTTCCTCAATCTTAGCCTTAGCGCTCTCGCTGTACGCGTTCACCTTGACATTCAGCTTCTTGGTCAATGTGCCGTTCCCAAGGATCTTTACACCATCTTTGGAATCCTTGACGATGCCGTTCTCCAGAAGAGCCTCTACAGTAACTTCTGCCCCGTCCTCAAATACTTCCAGTGCTCCCAGATTGATTGCTTCGATTTCCAGTCTGTTTCTGTTCTTGAATCCTCTCTTAGGAAGTCTCCTATACAAAGGCATCTGTCCACCTTCAAAACCAATTCTTGGTGCTCCGGAACGTGCCTTCTGACCCTTATGTCCCTTGCCGGCTGTCTTGCCGTTACCTGAACCGTGTCCACGTCCTCTTCTGAAATTATCGCTCTGTACAGAACCTGCAGCAGGGCTTAAATTTGATAAATCCATCGTGACACCTCCTTATCTGTAATGATTAGATTTCTTCTACTTTTACTAAATGCTGTACCTGAGCAACCATGCCTCTTACAGCTGCATTATCCGGCAGTTCAACGGTCTTGTTCAGCTTCTTTAAACCAAGAGCTGTAACAGTCGCACGATGCTTCGGAATTGCGCCGATGGTTGATTTTACTAATGTGATTTTTAATTTATCTGCCATTTTCAATTCCTCCTTAACCCAGAATCTCTTCAACAGATTTTCCGCGAAGTTTTGCAACTTCTTCCGGGCTCTTCAGCTGTTTCAAAGCATCCAGAGTAGCCAGGACAACGTTCTGCTTGTTGTTGGAGCCTAAGGATTTTGTACGGATGTTTTTAATGCCAGCTAACTCCAGCACTGTACGAGCCGGACCGCCTGCGATGATACCTGTACCTTCCGGAGCTCTCTTCAGCAACACGGATGCACCGCCGAACTTGCCAATAAAATCATGCGGTACGCTGGCGTATTCGTCCATGGCCACATTGATCAGTTTTTTCATGGCATCTTCTTTGCCTTTGCGGATCGCTTCCGGAATTTCAGTGGCTTTTCCAAGACCAGCACCTACATGTCCATTGCCATCGCCTACTACAACCAGAGCTGTGAAACGCATGTTACGTCCGCCTTTAACAACCTTGGTTACGCGTTTGATTGACACTACTTTGTCGTTCAGTTCAAACTGACTAGCATCAATGATTTCATGTCTCATGTGTCTTTTCCTTCCTTTCCTAGAATTCCAGGCCAGCTTCTCTGGCTGCGTCTGCTAAAGCTTTGATCTTACCCTGATAGATGAATCCTCCTCTGTCAAATACAACGGTGGTGATTCCCTTTTCCAGAGCCTTCTTAGCGATTACTGTTCCCAGGTATGCTGCTGCGTCAACATTATTAGTTTTTTCTAATTCAGCCTTTACATCCTTCTGCAGGGTGCTGGCAGATACCAGAGTATTTCCAACGGTATCATCAATGATCTGCGCATACATATGATTGTTACTTCTAAACACAGCCAAACGCGGCCTCTGGGCAGTGCCGCTGAAACGGTTACGAATTTTTCTATGTTTATTTACACGAACTTTAGTTCTTGATTCTTTGCTAACCATTCTCGCACTCTCCTTACTTATTTCTTACCAGTCTTACCAACTTTGCGTCTGATCACTTCGTAATCATATTTGATACCTTTGCCCTTATACGGTTCCGGTTTTCTCTTCTCTCTGATCTCAGCCGCATACTGGCCTACTTTTTCTTTACTGATACCGGAAACAATGATCTTGTTTCCATCGACTTTGGTTTCAATCCCTTCCGGGTCTTCCATCTCTACCGGATGAGAATAACCCAGAGTCAGGGTCAGTTTCTTTCCAGCTTTTGCAGCTCTGTAACCAACACCGTTTACTTCCAAAGTCTTAGTATAACCTTCGCTGACTCCAACAACCATATTGTGAATCAGTGTTCTGGTCAAACCATGGAGAGATTTCATTTTCTTTAAATCATTCGGTCTGGAAACAACCACATGGCCGTCTTCCAGCTTAATATCCATTTCCTTAGGAAGTTCTCTTTCCAGAGTTCCTTTTGGTCCTTTTACGGTAACCTTGTTACCCTCAGCGATCTCAACCGTAACACCTGCGGGGATCGCAACCGGCATTCTTCCGATACGTGACATGCCTATTTTCCTCCTTACTTAGATTTTCGGAAAGGCACCTGGAGCCTCTCTGTTTTCAGTTAGATATAATACTTAAAGTTGCTTTCGGTCACCATACAAAAGCTAATACCTCGCCGCCCACATGCAGCTTTCTTGCCTGCTTGTCAGTGATGACCCCCTGGTTTGTGGATACGATCGCGATACCCAGACCGCCAAGTACTCTCGGCATATCATCCTTGCCTGCGTAAACACGAAGACCCGGTTTGGAGATTCTCTTCAGGCCAGTGATGATCTTTTCGTTCTTGTCCTTGCCATATTTCAGTGTAATGTGGATGGTCTTGAATGCGCCATCTTCGATCAGATCATATTTTTCAATATATCCTTCGTCCAGCAGAATGTTTGCGATAGCAATCTTCATCTTGGATGCCGGAACATCTACAGTATCATGTTTTGCAGTATTTGCATTACGAATTCTTGTAAGCATATCTGCGATTGGATCGTTCGTTGTCATGTTAGTATCCTCCTTTAAAGACTTGACATGTTCGGTTAAACAGTAAATTTAGTCTAGGCATATTTTGGTACGTTCGCTCAACTATGCTCGCGCCGCACCTATCGGTTTGGGCTCGCTTAGGTTCGCGAACGGCCTCGCACTAAGTTCATGCTTCGCCTGTCAGCTTGCATTCACTAAGTTGCTTTCGGCCTACCAACTAGCCTTTTTCACTCCCGGGATCTCGCCCTTATAAGCTAATTCACGGAAGCAGACACGGCAGATGCCATATTTTCTTAAAACAGAATGCGGACGTCCGCAGATACGGCAGCGGGTATATGCTCTTGTGGAGAACTTCGGTGTGCGCTGCTGTTTAATCTTCATTGCTGTCTTAGCCATGAAATTTACCTCCTAATTATTTCGCAAACGGCATATTGAATAATGTCAATAATTCACGGGCTTCTTCATCGGTCTTAGCGGTAGTTACGAAAATTACGTCCATACCTCTTACCTTATCAACTTTATCATACTCGATTTCCGGGAAAATCAGCTGCTCTTTGATACCCAGGGCATAATTTCCTCTTCCATCAAATGCGTTGGGGTTTACACCTCTGAAGTCACGTACTCGCGGCAGAGCAAGGTTGATGAGACGGTCAACAAACTCATACATCTTCTCTCCACGAAGAGTGGTCTTGCAGCCGATCGCCATACCCTCACGGATTTTGAAGTTAGCCACGGAATTTTTTGCCTTAGTCAGAACTGCTTTCTGTCCAGTGATGGTTTCCATATCTTTCACGGCAGACTCCAGAACCTTTGCGTTTTCTTTTGCCTCGCCAACACCCATGTTGACTACGACTTTGTCCAGCTTTGGAACTTCCATGATATTTTTATATCCGAATTTCTTAATCATAGCATCTACGATTTCATTCTGATAAGTTTCTTTTAATCTACTCAACTTGTGCGACCTCCTCTCTCAATTAATCGATGACTTCGCCAGTAGCCTTAGCCACACGGACTTTTTTGTCTCCATCAATCTTAAAGCCAACTCTTGTTGCTTTTCCCTTATGGAGATACATTACATTGGAAATGTCAATATAGGACTCTTTATTGACAATACCGCCCTGCTGATTAGCTGCAGACGGTTTGGTGTGTTTTGTGACCATACCAACGCCTTCTACGAGAACCTTACCGTTCTTTACAGCCAGAACCTTGCCTTCTTTATCTTTATCTTTACCTGCGATAACCTTGACGGTGTCACCTGTCTTGATCTTCATCATGATCTTGGTCCTCCTATAATACTTCCGGAGCTAAAGAAACGATTTTCATGAATTTCTTATCACGAAGTTCTCTTGCTACCGGTCCAAAAATACGGGTTCCTCTCGGATTTAAATCATCCTTGATGATAACAGCAGCATTTTCGTCAAATTTGATGTAAGAACCATCTTTGCGGCGAACACCTTTTACAGTACGAACCACAACAGCTTTTACAACATCACCTTTTTTAACAACACCGCCTGGTGTTGCATCTTTAACAGAAGCAACAATAATATCACCAATGTTTGCATATCTTCTAGTAGAACCGCCCATAACTCTGATGCAAAGCAATTCCTTGGCGCCAGTGTTATCAGCAACTTTCAGTCTAGTTTCCTGTTGTACCATGCTGATATCCCTCCTAATATCTTATTTCACTTTTTCGACGATCTCAACAAGTCTCCATCTCTTGTCCTTGGACAGCGGTCTTGTCTCCATTACTTTGACGGTATCACCGATGCTGCACTCATTGTTCTCATCGTGAGCTTTCAGCTTGTAGGTTCTTTTCACGATCTTCTTGTAAAGCGGATGTTTTACGTGATCTTCTACTGCAACAACGATGGTTTTATCCATTTTATTACTAACGACTTTCCCCGTACGGGTTTTTCTAAGATTTCTCTCCACGGAAATTCTCCTTTCTCTCAATCTGAGCGTTCACCAGAATATTATTCTGCAGCGTTTGCCTTCTCCGTTATAACAGTCTGAATTCTGGCGATGTTCCTGCGAACCTCTTTGATTCTGCTTGTGTTATCCAACTGGTTTGTCGCGTTCTGGAATCTCAAATTGAAAAGTTCCTTTTTAGCAGCTACTAATTCTTCATTCAATTCTGCAGCTGATTTTGCTTTTAAATCTTCTACATACTTATTAATTTTCACTGTTATCACCGCCTTCTAAATCTGCGCGAGAAACGATTTTGCATTTGCATGGTAACTTGTGCATAGCAAGACGTAATGCTTCGCGGGCTGTTTCTTCGGGGACACCTGCAAGCTCAAACATAACACGGCCGGGTTTCACTACTGCCACCCAGTATTCCAGTGTTCCTTTACCGGAACCCATACGTGTTTCTGCCGGTTTCGCAGTAACTGGCTTATCGGGGAAAATCTTGATCCATACTTTACCGCCACGCTTGATATAACGGGTCATAGCCACACGGGCAGCCTCAATCTGATTGGATTTGATCCAGCAAGGCTCAGTTGCAACAAGACCGTACTCACCATAGCTGATGGTATTTCCTCTCAGGGCTTTACCAGCCATGGTTCCGCGGAACTGTTTACGACGTTTTACTCTTTTCGGCATTAACATTATTTATCTCTCCCTTCTTTTTTAGATGGAAGTACTTCGCCTTTGTAGATCCAAACCTTTACGCCTAATTTACCGTAGGTGGTATCTGCCTCTGCAAAGCCATAATCAATATCTGCTCTTAAAGTCTGAAGCGGGATGGTACCCTCACTGTAAAACTCAGTACGGGCAATATCAGCGCCGCCCAATCGTCCGGCCACTGCGGTCTTGATACCTTTTGCACCGCTCTTCATGGTTCTCCCCATGGTGGACTTCATAGCGCGGCGGAAAGATACACGGTTTTCCAACTGCTGCGCGATGTTCTCAGCAACAAGCTGAGCGTCGGCATCCGGTCTCTTTACTTCTTTAATGTCTACGATAACTTTTTTATCCGTAAACTTTTGAAGTTCTGCTTTTACTTTCTCGATCTCTGCACCGCCCTTACCAATAACAACGCCCGGTTTTGCAGTGTGAACGATCACTTTTACGCGGTCAGATGCTCTCTCAATTTCGATCTTGGAAACACCTGCGCTGTACAATTTCTTTTTCAGGAATACTCTGATCTTGTGATCTTCCTCAAGGTAATCAGCAAAGTCAGCTTCTGCATACCATTTAGAGTCCCAGTCTTTGATGATACCGACTCTCAATCCGTGTGGATTAACTTTCTGTCCCATGATTGTCCTCCTTATCTCTCATTCAGCACGATGGTAATGTGGCTCATTCTCTTCTCGATCCTGTAAGCTCTACCCTGTGCTCTCGGTCTGATTCTCTTCATCGTCGGCCCCTTGTTTGCGTAGCACTCTTCTACGTACAGGTTCTCCGGATTCATACCGTTGTTGTTCTCAGCATTCGCGATGGCTGATTTCAGCAGTTTGGCAATCAATTCAGACGCATATCTGGGATTGTAGGTCACAATACCGAGTGCAGTCTGCACATCCTTTCCTCTGATAGCGTCCAATACGAAGCTAGCTTTCTGAACAGACACTCTTGCGTAGGATAACTTAGCGGACGGTCTGGTGTCTTTCTGAGCATTTCTTTCTCTTTTAATCTGCGATCTATGTCCCTTTGCCATAGATATAGCCTCCTTTCGTTCTCAGGGCCAACGCCCCGCAACGCCCTCCCCGGGCGGACTAGATGATTTAAAATTCCAGGCAGGTCTGTGGCATAACTGCCAACCTTTTGCGGACTGCCCATGCGCTGCCACTACCTTTCCGTAGTGGCAGCATGCAATCGGCATCTTATCTAACGCCGGATCTCTTCTCGTCTTTGCCATGTCCTCTGTAGGTTCTGGTAGCTACAAATTCGCCCAGCTTATGCCCTACCATATCCTCTGTAATATATACCGGAACATGTCTTCTTCCGTCATGAACAGCAATGGTGTGTCCAACCATCTGCGGGAAAATCGTAGAACGACGGGACCAGGTCTTGATAACCTGCTTGTCGCCTGCCGCGTTCATGGCATCTATCTTTTTCAGTAAGCTTTCATCTGCAAACGGACCTTTTTTCAGTGATCGAGCCATTGGTTTACCTCCTTAATACTCTGCAATTAGTTGTTGATGGCTTTTCCATCTCTTCTTCTTACGATCAGCTTGTTAGACGCTTTGTTTTTCTTTCTGGTCTTCAAGCCAAGTGCAGGTTTGCCCCACGGTGTGGAAGGACCTGGACGACCAATACCGGTCTTACCTTCACCACCACCATGTGGATGGTCATTCGGATTCATTACAGAACCGCGAACGGTAGGTCTGATGCCCATGTGACGTTTTCTTCCTGCTTTACCAATGTTGATCAGGTTATGCTCCGCATTTCCTACCACACCAATTGTAGCGCGGCACACAAGCGGAACCATTCTCATCTCGCCGGAGGGAAGTCTTAAGGTAGCGTACTTTCCTTCCTTAGCCATCAGCTGTGCTGCATTTCCAGCAGAGCGGACAAGCTGGCCGCCATGTTTCGGATACAGTTCAATATTGTGTACCATGGTACCTACGGGGATCTCTGACAGAGGCAGGCAGTTACCGATACGAACCTCTGCTTCAGGTCCATTCATAACCTTCATACCATCTTTCAGTCCCTGGGGAGCCAGGATATATGCCTTTTCACCATCTGCATAGCAGATGAGTGCGATGTTGGCCGTTCTGTTCGGATCGTACTCAATGCCGATCACCGTCGCAGGGATACCGTCTTTGTATCTCTTGAAATCAATGATTCTGTATTTTCTTCTAGAACCACCGCCCTGATGTCTTACGGTGATTTTACCCTGGTTATTACGACCAGCGTTTTTCTGGAGGGAAACCAGAAGAGATTTCTCCGGTTCTTTCTTAGTGATTTCAGAGAAATCAGAACCTGTCATGTGTCTTCTGGAAGGTGTATATGGTTTATATGTCTTAATTCCCATGACATGTATCTCCTTTCAAACTATTTATTGTCACGCTTAGCTGCGTATAGATTCGAAAACACATCAAGTGTTTTCGAAACGTACTTGCCTAGCTCCGTCAGGAGCGTATCCGCCGCCAGGCGGATTATGAGACGCACTCCTTATGCGGCTCATAAGGCCGAAAACGCATCAAGTGTTTTCGAAACGTACTTGCCTAGCTCCGTCAGGAGCGTATCCGCCGCCAGGTGGATTATGAGACGCACTCCTTATGCGGCTCATAAGGCTGGAAACACATCCGGTGTTTCTATTTCAATCAAGTCTTATAGGCCCTCGAAGATTTCGATTTCTTTGCTGTCCTCAGTCAAAGCAACGATCGCTTTCTTTGTCTTGGAAGTCTTTCCAAAGGTCATTCCGCGTCTCTTGGTCTTGCCGTCAATGTTCATGGTGTTGACCTTTTTGACCTTGGTTCCTTCGAACATTTTCTCAACCGCTTCTTTAATCTGACCCTTTGTTGCATCCGGATGAACCAGGAAGGTATATTTCTTCTCAGCCATCGCGTTCATACTTTTCTCTGTAACAACCGGTTTAAGGATTACGTCATAGTATTTAATGTCTGCCATTATGCGTACACCTCCTCAATTGTTGCAACAGCAGCTTTAGTAACTACTACTGTGTTATATTTCAGAATGTCAAATACATTGATGGTATTGGTCAGCGCAGTCTTAACGCCTTCAATGTTTCTTGCGGAAAGAACCACATTCTGATCATTCTCATTGATCACTACCAATGCCTTGGAAACGTTCAGATTATCCAAAACTGCTTTCATATTCTTGGTCTTGATCTCATCAAACTTTAGTTCGTCAAGAACTACCAGTTTGTTCTCCTGAACTCTGGAAGTCAATACCGACTTCAGCGCCAGTCTCTTTTCTTTCTTGTTTATTTTGAAAGAATAGTCTCTCGGGGTGGGAGCAAATACTACTCCGCCGCCAGTCCACTGGGGAGATCTGGTTGAACCCTGTCTTGCATGACCGGTTCCTTTCTGTCTCCACGGTTTCTTTCCGCCGCCGGATACTTCAGAACGGGTCTTCGCCTTCTGTGTCCCCTGACGGTTGTTCGCAAGCTGCTGAACTACGGCCAGATGCACCAGATGCTCGTTCACTTCAACGCCGAACACGGCATCGTTCAGTTCCAGCGTTCCAACTTCTTTGCCTTCCATATTGTAAACAGATACGTTTGCCATCTGTGTGTTCCTCCTTTCCTATACTCAGAACTTACTTACCAACCTTAGTGGTCTCTTTCAGAGTCACCAGAGATTTCTTCGGTCCCGGTACAGCTCCTTTCACTAAGATCAGATTGCTTTCAGCATCCACTCTTACCACTTCAAGATTCTGAACAGTAACCTGTTTTCCGCCCATGCGTCCTGCCATCTTCTTTCCCTTGAATACCTTGCTCGGATCAGAGCATGCACCGTTGGAACCGGCATGACGATGATACTTGGAACCATGAGCCATGGGGCCTCTAGACTGTCCATGTCTCTTGATGGCGCCCTGAAAACCTTTACCTTTGGAAATTGCGGTAGCGTCTACTTTTTCGCCCTCTGCAAAGATATCGGCTTTGATCTCCTGCTTCACTTCATAGCTTTCTGCATCCTCAAAGCGGAATTCTCTAACGTATCTCTTGTAAGCTACGCCAGCCTTATCAAAGGCACCCTTCTGCGGTTTAGCGACAAGTTTTTCTCTCTTGTCTACAAAACCAACCTGAACTGCGCTGTAACCGTCATTCTCCACGGTCTTAACCTGTGTAACTACACAGGGGCCAGCCTGAAGAACCGTTACCGGCGTGAGGACTCCGTCTTCATTGAAGATCTGTGTCATTCCGACTTTTGTTGCTAAAATCGCTTTCTTCATTTCTTTACCTCCTGTTGTTCTACAGCGGATCGCCTTGGCGATCATCCTAGTAACAGAGAAGATATCTAAGTATCAACCTGGTAGGATTTGCTCTGAATGGATTATTTGGTTTTCATTTTGATATCAATATAAACACCTGCCGGCATTTCCAGTCTTGACAGCGCATCTACTGTCTTCTGGGTCGGCGCGATGATATCGATCAGTCTCTTGTGAGTTCTCTGTTCGAACTGTTCTCTGGAATCTTTATACTTATGAACAGCTCTCAGAATTGTAACTACCTCTTTCTTGGTAGGAAGGGGCACCGGTCCGCTCACCTGTGATCCGGTTTTCTTTACAGTTTCGATGATTTTCTTCGCAGATGCATCAACCAGCTGGTGATCATATGCTTTCAGTGTGATTCTCATTACTTGACTTGCCATAAAAAAAGTCGCCTCCTTATTCGCACTTGATTTCAGTACGACAAGCGGTGACTGTACACACTCCCGCGTGTATCGCAGATGCTCACACGGTGTTTCCACTCTCAGGTGGACGTTAACCATTTGTACAGTGACTTGTCGCCAGTTTTCATAACTTGACATTCGCTCCACGGAAAACCTGCGGCGAACCGCAGCAACCTCACGCTTCTACGCTATCAAGGTCACAACATTTGCATTTTACATGATATTTTCCTTATTTGCAAGCTTTTTACAAAAAATCCGATAAATAGATTGTATTTTTTTTAGTACAATCGAAATATCATTGGAAAATACGGGAGGGTATTATAAAATGATGTCAAGGTCAAAAGACAAAATTACAGAGGGAGATGTAATCATGAAAAATGATTTATTATATAATAGGAAGAAACACGATATCAAATACATTGAAGAATTGTCGCTGAACGCCTGGCCGTCGCACATGATCGAGCTGTATGACGGATGGCTGATCCGGTTTTCTCACAATTATACCTACCGGACAAACAGTGTTGAGCAGGTGGGCGTTTCCACGATCCCTGTTGAGGAAAAGATTACCTACTGCGAGGAAATCTATCGAACTTTTCATACTCCGACAAATTTTAAGATCAATCCGTTGCTGGATCCTGATTTCGATCAGCTCCTTGCGGAAAAAGGATATGAAATCCGGCATACCACAGAGGTAATGACCGCAGACATGTCACAGTTAAATCTGTACCCGCTTTTATCAGAAGAATATGAATTCGAAAACCGTCTGGGGCTTCCGTCCTTCGCGCATTATCCGGAGGATCTGACCGTACTGCTCTCCCCCGTGATTACAGACGAATGGATCCAGGGTGTATTTCATTTGAACGGAACCTGCGAACCAACGCTTCGTAGGATTGTTCCTTCTATGTTCAAAGCGATACCAAAAGAGACCATTGTAGCTTCCATCGAAATAGAAGGCAGAATGGTAGCCTCCGGGCTGGGAATTCGGGACCGGGATTATGTGGGGCTCTATGCGATTTATGTAGCGCCAAGCTGCCGCAGGAGGCATTACGCCCGAGCCATCTGCAGTACCATTCTGCGGGAAGCCAGGCGGCGCGGCGCAAAGAAAGCCTATCTCCAGGTGGTGAAAGGGAATTCTTCTGCAAAAAACCTCTATACTTCCCTTGGCTTTGAAGATTTTTATACTTACTGGTTCCGCAGCAGATGATCCTGTTTACTCCACACTGTCCGCGATGGGCGCTCCGCAGAAATTACATTTTCCTCTGCTTCCAGCGCGAATCCGGGTCACCGCTCCGCAATTCCTGCAAGTGACCGAGGCAAACCCCACACCGCTCTCTCCTTCCATGGCATCTTTGATAATGACGCAGGGTTCTCCTCCCCGCTGCAGAGTGCAGCCCCGGAAATATCCCTTACGAAAAAGTTCTCAAGTTCCGCAAATACTTTTTTGCCGTTCTTTCCCGTCTGCGTGGCCAATTCTTCCAGAGTCACAACACCGTCACGGTCGCTGGCAAAGATCGTCTCGTACCGTCTGGCCGTATCGGTCAGCCGTCCTTTTCGAATTCCAAGCAGCAGCGGAATAGCCAACAGAAACATGAGGGATATATATACCGGCGCCCCCTCCTTTAATTTCTCATCTTTCATCGTGAATGACATTACTACTGCAATGGCAAACAGGCCAGTGTTAACTCCTCCCACCAGCATCATTAATTTCGAATAGATACCTTGCGCGATCACTGTACCGTTTGATAAATATCTATTTTTCATATCATTTTTCTTTGACATAGCATTCTCCCTTATGATCAGCATTTCAATTTCATTCTTTTGTATCATTCACTTTTCTCTACAATGGCGCTCTTATTCCTATTATTACACATTCTTTCTACCCTGTCCACCACCTATGCAGGGGAAACGCTTTCCTTCGTGTTCCCCTATATTGGGCTGGAAATTATTTTATCTGTGTGTTAGACTTAGGTCAGATAATACTGTTCCTATAAGGGGCAGATTACAGAACACCCGAAAGGACATTACCATCTATGTGGATTGCAGATAATTGGAAAGACTATGAAGTCATTGATACTTCCAGAGGAGAAAAACTGGAACGCTGGGGAGACTATCTCCTGGTGCGTCCGGATCCCCAGGTCATCTGGAACACGCCAAGGACCAACAAAGGCTGGAAAAAGAGAAACGGCCACTATCATCGCAGCCAAAAGGGCGGCGGCGAGTGGGAGTTTTTTGATCTGCCTCAGCAGTGGAACATCCAGTATAAAGAATTAACTTTTAATCTGAAGCCCTTCAGTTTCAAACACACCGGACTGTTCCCTGAACAGGCCGCGAACTGGGATTGGTTTTCTGAAAAAATAAGAAATGCAGGCCGACCGGTGAAAGTTCTGAATCTGTTTGCCTACACCGGAGGAGCTACTCTTGCTGCCGCTGCCGCCGGGGCCGCCGTCACCCATGTGGATGCTTCCAAAGGCATGGTGGGATGGGCCAAAGAAAATGCCATTTCCTCCGGGTTGAAAGACGCACCCATCCGCTGGCTGGTAGATGACTGTACCAAGTTTGTGGAACGAGAGATCCGCCGCGGCAATCACTATGACGGTATCATCATGGATCCCCCCTCCTACGGGCGCGGTCCTAAAGGGGAAATCTGGAAAATCGAGGATTCCATCCATCCATTTATCCAGCTTGCTGCTCAGCTGCTCTCAGATGATCCGCTGTTCTTCCTGGTCAACTCCTATACTACCGG
>CACYXH010000007.1:46282-60685 GCA_902778245.1 uncultured Lachnospiraceae bacterium
TAGACTCACAGGAGATCGGACTGCCGGTCACCGAGAGCGGACTGATTTTGCCTTGCGGAGCTTCCGGAAGATGGGAAAGATAACGCCCTTTGGGCATTAAGCCCCGAGAACCGTTTCTACTACCTCCGGCAATTCTTTTAATCCATTAATATAGGGAACTTTTGCGTCCACAGTCCCGAATCCATAGCGCGCATGAATAAATGGAAGGCCTGCCTCGCAGGTGCTGTTGTAATCTCCCTGGGTATCCCCCACGTACACCGCGCTATCCAGGCCGCTGCGCCGTACGAGAAGCCGGATATTCTCGCCTTTTGCCTTTCCTGTATTGCCAAAACACTCAAAATCCTCAAAGAAACTCCAGGTTCCGGAACAGGAAATAAAGTCCTCAATATATCCTGTCTGGCAATTGCTGACAATATAAAGGTGATATTGCTTAGACAATTTCTCCAGCGTTTCTTCCAGATCCGGATATAGGATACCACCCCGGGTCTTCATATACTCCACTTCATAGACACAGCAGTTTTGTGTCACCTTGCTTCTTCGTTCCTGGGGGAGCATCCAAAACAGGTTATCTCCGATATCCGACATGGTCATTCCCATTACCCGTCTCATGTCAGCATCCGTGAAACGTACCGTCATATCTTTCTCATAAAGTTCCAGATACTCATTCCAGGAATCTGCCACCACCCCGCAGGAATCCCACAGAGTACCGTCCACATCGAAAATAATGCCCTTTTTCATCTTCTCGTCCTTTCCCTATGTCACATTCCAATCATTTATGCTTAACCACGAACATCATATTTTACCACCCTTCGCATGTCAAGGAAAATTTCTATTTCTCTGTTGACAAATCCATTCAACTGTATATAATGATATATGTACAGTATATACTTTATAGTCAATGTTGAGAGTTGTCTGCAGCAGCTCTTCGTATCATTGCATTTATTGCGCGCAAAGGAGAAACATTTTGAAAGTAATCATATCAAACCAGTCTGAGCTTCCCATCTATGCTCAGATCAAGGAACAGATCAAAGAACAGATATTAAACGGTCAGATATCGGAAGGGAGTACCCTTCCCTCCATCCGCAGTCTGGCAAAGGAACTTAGCGTCAGTGTCATCACTACTTCCCGGGCTTACAGTGACCTGGAGGCGGAAGGTTTTATTGCCTCCGCTCAGGGGCGCGGCAGCATCGTCCTCTCACAAAACAATGAACTGCTGCGGGAACAGTATCTGAAACGCATTGAGGAGGGACTCACCACCGCCATCCAGACTTCCCGAATTATCCGCTTAAAACGGGAGGAATTGTTACAGATGGCGGAAACCCTCTGGGATAGTCAAGATTAAGGAGCAATCAATATGAATCTATTAGAAGTGAGAAATATTCAAAAACAATATCGGGATTTTTCCCTGCAGGACATCAGTTTTTCCCTGCCTGCGGGATATATCATGGGGTACATTGGTCAGAACGGCGCCGGGAAGACTACTACCCTCAATATTATTACTCACCTTGCCCATACGGCCTCAGGTTCCGTAAGTATCGACGGCATTCGATTTGAAGATGATCCAGTCAAATACCGGGAGATGATCGGTTATATCGGAGATACCGCTTACTTCCCGGAAATGTTGACTCTGCAAAACATCCGCGAGATTTTAAAGGACTTTTATCCTTCTTTCCGTCCACAGGAATTCGACCATTATGTAAACCGTTGGAATCTTCCCTTAAAAAAACAGATCAGGACCTACAGCCGCGGTATGAAGGTAAAGCTGATGTTCGCCTCCGTTCTTTCCAGAGATACAAAGCTGCTGATACTGGATGAGGCCACCAACGGACTGGATCCTATGGTCAGAAAGGAAGTCCTGACCTTGCTGCAGGAGTACATCAGTGACGGGCAAAAAAGCGTGCTCTTCTCTACCCACATTCTGGAGGATCTGGAGCAGATCGCTGACTATATCTTTTTTATCGACAACGGAAAAAAGATTTTCTGCGACGCAAGAGAAGAATTGACCGACCGCTATTTCCTGGTAAGAGGGGGCAATGATGATCTCACACCCGCTCTCTCCCACGCATTGATCGGTATTGAAAGAAACAAATTTGGATTTGAGGCCCTGTACTCTGCGAAAAGCGATATCATTCTGCCTGCAGGAATTCTGACCGCCAAGCCTACCATTGATCAGATCGTCGTGCACATGATACAGGAAATGAGGTGATCCCATGAGAATATTCAAATACGCAAAAATTGATTTTATTATGTCGAAACGATTCGTTCTGTTTATGCTATTATTTCCCATCCTGGCATTCATTATTGTCCTTAAAGATACGGACAGCACACCGCTTTTTGCCAGCATATACTGTTTGTTTATCGGAATCATACTGTCTTCCAGCCCGAGAATGTCTCAGCATCAAACGGAGAGCGGTTTTTCGAAAATGCTCCCCTCCAAAAGCGGAGAAGATGTGAAAGGTCATTTTTTGTTTGCTTTCTGTCTCCTGCTGTTCTCTCTGCTTCTGTCATGGATTATCATCGGAGTTGCTGCCTTGCTGCGTCCGCAGCTTGATTTTGGTCCATTCCACTACTATGTGCTAGTTCTGGGCGCCGCCTTCGTTTTTTCCGGCATTGAAAATCTGATTTATTATCTGATCCCCACAGACTATGCACCACAAACAGCTAATCTCCTGCGTCTTCTGCCAGGTATGCTGTTCTTCTTTGGAGGCATATTTTTCGCGGACAGCCTGCCAAATATAGTGTTATGGTTCGTCACATGGATCAACCCGCTCAGAAGTTATATTCTGTTTTTCCTCTCCGCGATTATTTTTCTGATCTTCATGGAGATTGCTGTTGTACGAAATAACAGCAGAGATGCGTTGTAACCAACGGATACCGCAAGGGGCTGCTGCACTAAGCGTTTAGTGCAGCAGCCTCTTACCACTTATGGGCGAATGATCTTGTAATCTTCGTCTTCTAACAGCAGCAGCGCCTTTTCCAGATTTTCTTTCTTTACTAAAATGTAATCTGTGTTGTAGGTACTCACTGCCATCACCGGAATCTTATTGGTTGCCAGTACCTCCGTAAGTTCGGATAAGATCCCAACCAATGAGAAATCCAGAGTGCCCTCCAACCGGAATGCTCTCCAGCCATCACTTCGGGAAATGGTCTCCTCCGGTGCGTATTTCGTACTGCAGATCAGGGAGAGTTCCTCATCGGTCTTTCCGACAAAACAGTACTTGTCAGAAAAATCAACCTGACTCACATCCGTCACTTTACAGATAGTAAATTCTCGTTTCAGGACTTTGATCTTCATAGGCTAAAAACCTCCCGATTATTACGATGAAATCTTATGCCTCTGCAAACTGATCTTTTCCTACGCTGCAAAGCGGGCACTCAAAATCTTCCGGAACATCTTCCCACTTGGTTCCCGGTGCAATGCCGCCTTCCGGGTATCCGACTTCCTCATCATATTCCCAACCGCAAACTTCACATACATACTTCATTGATTTTTCCTCCTTGATATAAATAGATATTCATCAGTTATAAGCCGCTCATGCCACGAAACGCCGCTCATGCCACAGAACGTCAGCATGCTTTATTATATAGACGTCATTCATGCCCCAGGCCGTCAGCATGTGTACCACATGCCGACTATCCGCTGCTATTAATATAGCAGCTCCTGCCTGTGACTGATGTGCGTACCGCACATCTCAAAATGAAAACATAGCCCTTTGCAGGCAAGCCTGCACGGTCTATCTTTTCATTTTTTGAATGGCTTTACTGCAGTTTTTCAAAGTCTTCCGCGCCGTGCTTACACAGCGGGCAGATAAAATCTGCCGGAAGCTCCTCGCCCTCATATACGTAGCCGCAGATCTTGCAGACATAACCAGTCTTTTTCTCCTGGGTAGCCTGGGGCTTCGGCTTGATATGATCAAAGTAATACTGGTAGGTGACACTGGGCACATCGGAGAGGATTCTCGCCTCCGTTACTTCTGCCACAAACAGAGTGTGGGTGCCGTAGTCTTTCATCTCTACTACTTTGGCGGAAATCATGCCATTGACAGCCTCTGTAATATAGTACAGACCGTTGGCTGCTCTCTGGGCTGCCTCGTATCCGACAAACTTATCTACATTGCGTCCGCTCTGGAACCCGAAATGCTTGAATACTGTAAACGGCACATCTGTAGAGAGAATGGACACGTTAAATACACCCGTATTTTTGATCATATCATGGGTCGCATTGGCTTTATTCACTGCGATAGTGATACGCTTCGGGGAACTGGTGAGCTGCAGCGCCGTATTAATGATGCACCCGTTATCCTTGTCTCCTTCTTTTGCCGTCAGCACATACAGGCCGTAGGAAAGTTTGAACATTGCCCTATCGTCCACTTCCCCTGCCGCCGCCTCGCTGACCTCGGTCTTCTTTGGCAGAGTACTCGCAAGTTCTTCTGCCATGGCGTCGATCACCGCCAGCTGATCTGCCTTAAGAGCAGATTTCACACTCAGACTGTTCTCGATAAACGTCATATTCTTGCATCCGGAAAGCAATTCCTTCATCAGTTTTCCACTGGTGGGCGCCCAGGATCCGTTTTCGATAAGCGCTACCGTCCGGTTCTGGATATTGTGCGCTGCCAGATCATGGAGCAATGCTTCCATATTGACAAAGATACCTGCATTATAGGTAGTGGATGCAAATACCAGGTGACTGTACTTGAAACATGCCGCAATAATATCGGACGCCGGAGTCACAGAGACATCGTACATTACAGTCTTCACTCCCGCCTCTCTCAGCTTGCAAGCCAGCACCTCCGCGGCATTTTCCGTATGTCCATACACTGAAGCATAGGCGATCACCACACCGTACTCCTCCGCGGTATAGGAACTCCACTGGGCATACTTCTGGATAAACTCTCCGTGTCCCTTCCTCCACACAAAGCCATGGAGCGGACAGATCATATCGATTTCCAGCGCAGATGCTTTCTTCAGGAGCGTCTGCACCTGAGTGCCGTACTTTCCTACAATGTTGGTGTAATATCTTCTGGCTTCATCCAGATAATCCCTCATAAAGTCCACTTCGTCCGCAAACAGAGCGCCGTTCAGTGCGCCAAAGCAGCCGAACGCATCGGCGGAGAAGAGGATCTTGTCTGTCATATCATAGGAAACCATGACCTCCGGCCAATGTACCATAGGCGCCATCACAAAAGTCAGATGGTGTTTTCCGGTCTCAAAAGTATCTCCCTCTTTTACCAGAACAGCCCTGGAATCCACATCAAATTCGAAGTACTGCTTTATCATGGCCGCAATCTTCGCGTTGCAGATCAGCTTCACGCCCGGATAACGGCGAACCAATCCGTCCAGCGTAGCGGAATGATCGGGTTCCATATGATGGACTACCACATAATCCAGAGTCCTCTCTCCCAACACTGCTGCTACATTCTCAAAGAATGTCTCGGAAACCACCTTATCCACCGTATCAAACAGTACGGTCTTTTCATCCAGCAATAAATAGGAGTTATAGGATACACCGTCAGGGACGGAATACACGCCCTCGAACATCGCCAGGCGTCTGTCATTGCCGCCTACCCAGTAAAGGTCTTCTTTCACTTTTCTATAACAATGCATTTCGATTTACCTCCTTTCCGCCCCATTATATCATTCGATTTCCCGCTAGTCTATCTTTTTATTCTTTTCCTGGAAAAATCTCTCTTCGGTGGATGAATATTTATTTTGATGCGTAGTGCGGCGGATACCATTTCTGGAACCAGGCTGTAAAAATGCCCATAACGATCGGCATAATATTATTGATGATCGCGGTATAGGATGCCATCGGAGTGGACATTAAAAAAAATGTCCAGATACTTGTGATGATATACAGCACTCCCCATGCGAGGATCAGTATACGGTTTGTTCTGATAAACAGAGGATTTTCAAGGGCACTGTCGCCATTGTAGTCCTTCATGGAATACCATGCTGTCAGCGGTATTTTGGCCAGGCAGGAAAGGCTCCACATTAATCCAAAAAACAGATAGGCGCCAGGGATCAAAATGCCTGTGGAATCCGGAAACAGCAGAACTAAAATGGAAAGCACAGTTACCGCCGCTGACGATATCACATCATATATGGTTTTTCTGAAATTAAAGAATATGAGGCTTGTGAGTGCGCATACGCCTATGGCGATCATCGGTCCGACAAAATTGTCGATGGCCGCGGCTACCCAAAACGCGATCCAGGGGATGAGCGTCAGCATCAAAGAGGTTCCCTTCCCCTTTGATGCTGTTTGGGTCTGGCTTCTCTTCGCTTTATTTCCGCTGGAGCCTAAATACTCATCCCAATGCAGCATAAGGTCAAAATCACCCTGTACCCGATAAAGCTTTTTTGCCATTGCCGCAGATCCGCTTATCTTTCCAGCAGCGACATCTTTCCATACGCTGAGCGGTGTTTCTATGCGTGTCGTATAACTCGCGAAATTGTCTTTACGAACCTCATAACCGTCCTTTTTCATGATGATCTGATATTGTTTTCCGACATCTGTATAGTCCATCTCCAGGACAAGATCTTTGCCCTTGTAGGAATTCTTATTATATAAAGCAGCCATTTGCTTCGTGAAAACGTAGGCTGGCTCTTCTTTCTCACCGCTTCCTTTCTCTATGCCCCAGCTGGCATCCGCCATCGATTCAAAGGTTTCCCTCGGAAACAGCAGGGTGTCAAGCTTTTCTCTTGTCTGCTGTGTTATTTTTCCTGCTGCAAATTCCTCACCCGCTTTTTGAACATAGCTTAAGTACTCATCCGTCCTGCCGTGAAGCTCTGGCACTCGGAACAGTTCGCCCTGGCCGCAATAAATGGTTTCATAATTGCCTTTGCCCAGAAAGTGGTCAAACATCGCATTGACGGATTCATAGTTTCCCCTTGCAGTGTAAAAACCACAGGTAGAAATAATTACATTCCGCTTTCCTGTCATATCATATCTCATGGGATGACTGCCACTCTCACTGTCGCTCACCATAAAAGGAAGCGCAAACGGAAGCTGGCGGTCGATCAGCAGCTTCCGTCTGCCGGGAACATTGAAATAGTAAAGGCCAAACGACCATATCACAACATCCGCCCATAGATACTTCTGAAGAATCTCCTGCATGTCATCCTTCACGACACATTCACCGGGAGTTTTGTTCCAGCAGGAAAAACAGCCCAGACAGGTTTTAATATCTCTGTCTTTTACGATAATCTCCTCATACTCCGGCTGCCCATTTCCTGAAAGTCCTTTTACAAACGCCTGAGAAAGCTTGTAGGTGTTGCTTCTCTTGCCCCTGGGGCTGCCATTAATCAACAGTATTTTCATTTTTCAATTCCTCCAATTGTTTCATGCAATTTTCAACCCATTTCATATACATCTGCGCGTACATCGTTCCGAACTCCACCGTCATGCCCCAGTAGATTGATTTCGAAGGATCGTCTACCCTATTTTTGTATCCCTCAACGTTTGGCGGTGAATTCTTCATAAGCAAAGCGAAATTTATACAGTCATCATACAGCTTCCTGAAATATTCAATATTTTCATCCAGGCTTCGCTCGCCCCGAAAAAATATTTTCATCAGCATCGGACTCCTCATTCTAAATTCAGCGGTATCATCCGTCAGCCATTTGTTTAATTCCTTTCTTCCGCTCTCAGTGATCGTGAACACCTTTTTGTCGGGCTTCCCCGTCTGATTTACGGTTTCGTCGGTCGCCCAGCCATTTGCTTTGAGCGTCTGGAGTTCCCTATAAATCTGGCTGGTCTGAGCGCTCCAAAAATAGCTCAGTGAATCCTTAAAAGTTCTCGTGATGTCATATCCCGTCATGCTGCCGTAACTGAGCAGCCCCAGAATTCCGCATATCAACCTCCTACACTTTACATATTCCACTTGTTGAATATATTCTAATTCCACAAGTGGAATATGTCAATAGAAAAATTTAAATTTATGACCAAAAAAAGAACAGCCTATCCTGAAGATAAACTGTTCTGAATATAATTCTTTCCAATTGTATCAGATGTCGGGGGCATCCTCCATGAAATTTATATACAGAAAAACTCTGCCAGATACACCATCACGCAGGCTCCGATAGCTACCCGAAACAGATTTCCATCCACATAGGCCAGCACCACTGCCGTCGAAAGGATGGCCGGAAAGGTCATCACCGCCAGCGTCACATAAGGCACATAGTGCAAAAAAGAACGGATAAAGGGGCTTTTGATATCTCTGCGGATCAGCGTCATGGGCAAAGCCCTCACTGCATAAATGGCCAGCACAGCTGCCAGAAGGTACAGATAATAATGGTTATTCATGCTCCTTTCCCTCCTCTCCTTGCGTCTGTGCAATTGGTTTTACATATGCTGCAATTCCCGCGATGATCAGAGTCAATATAATAATCCGGAACCCTGATGATATTTCTTTCAAACCCGGAACAATGGAAAAAACGCAGCTGGCGGCCATCGAAAGAACCACAACGCAGGCAATAACTTTGTCTTTCCTGGCAGGTGGAATGATCACCGCCAGAAACATTCCATAAAGCGCCACCCCCATGGCATTGCTAAGACGTTCCGGTAAGATCGTTCCCAAAGCCACCCCCAGAAATGTCCCGATGGTCCATCCCGGGCAAGCCACCGTTACCATCCCATAGGAATAAAACGGGTTCAGTTTTTCCTCCACCAAAGAAGCAGCACCGAAAATTTCATCCGTAATACAATAGGACATAGCGAGGCGGTGCCCAATGCCCGTCTTGCTGTCCACTTTTTGGGAAAGCGCGCAGGACATCAAAAGATATCTGAGGTTCACGATCAGGGTCGTGATCACCATCTCCAGATAACCGGAACCCGCCGCGATCACCGTGATAGCCGCGTACTGACCGGCAGAGGCTAGCATCGTCATGGACATGATAGCTCCCTGCAGGGGTGTAATACCCGTATTCTTCATAGTAATGCCCAGGGTGAAAGACACCGCGAAGTACCCCATGGCAATGGGGATTCCATCTCGCAGACCTTTTAAATACCAGAACTTATTTCCTTTCTTCTCAGAAAATTTTTCTTCCATGATTTGCGTGTTTTCTTTCTTGTTAGCTGTGCTTTCCATGTCTGTCACTACGCTCCAAATTTGTTTTTCAATCTATCTTATATCATTTATGAGGAACAGACAATCATTTTTTCCCATTTTTCTTCCATATCTGCCACCAGCTTGAGCTGTGTGCGGCATCGAAAGAGATTCTGCTCTTCATAATGAGTCGCATAGTAATGATCCCCTTCCAGATAATCCGTCAAAAAACGGACGCCGCATTCCAGAGTCATCAATTTCGCCCCCATGGGAAACATATGCCGCTCCATGTCCGTAAGGCTGGGACAAGCTTCTAGAAAACCCCTGGTATAGATATCGTACAATTCCAGACTCATTTCTACTTTGCTCAGATCTTTCTCATCTTCCCTGGCAGTAGCCGCTCCGAACCGGATGGAATCTCCGAAATCATACAGGCTCAGTCCGGGCATGACAGTGTCCAGATCGATAACACACAAGGCTTTTCTGGTTCTTGCATCCAACATCACATTATTCAGCTTTGTATCATTGTGCGTCACGCGCAAAGGGAGAAGGCCCTGGCGCTGCAGGTCTAGCAAAGCAGATGCCTGGTTTTCCCTGGCAAGGATAAAGTCAATTTCTCTTTTCACAGATCCGCTGCGATTACAGGGATCCAGTGCAAGCGCTTCATGGAAAATGCGGTAACGATCCACTGTGTCATGAAAATTTTTGATGGTTTCATGCAATGTTTCCGCTGGAAAATCCGCCAACTGATTCTGAAAATTGCCAAATGCCAGTGCGCTCTGATAAAAGTCTTCTTTCGTCTCCGGGCTTTGCAAACAGATTGCATCCTCCACAAAGTCAAACGCACGCCAGCAATCCCCGCCCTGCATTTGAACATAAGCAGCGCCCCGGGTGGTTGGAATCAGTTTCAATACCCCTCTCGGATCTTGCGTTTTCTTCAATAGAAACGCAGTCACAGCAGAAATATTTTCCATCAATGCGGCGACATCAGGGAAAACACTTCGGTTGATCTTCTGCAGTATATACCTGTGTCCGCTGCTGCTTACCGCCAGATAAGTTCCATTGATGTGCCCCTCCCCGTATGGCCTGCAGCTGATTACAGGGGAGTCAAAGCAAAAATGAGCAACTATTTCTTCTAAACTGCTATTCATCCAAGGTTCCTCCTTATATCCCACCGTCTTATCCCTTAACGCCTCCGGAGGTCAGTCCGGCTGTGAGATGTTTCTCGATAGCCAGGAACAGGATCACTACCGGAATGGTAGCCAGCAGAGAGGCTGCAAACAGATACTGCCACTCGATCATATTGAAAGAAGAAAACTGTGTAATACCCACTGTGATCGGGCGGTTCGACGCCGTAGAGATCAGGACAGTAGAGATCGTATACTCATTCCAGGCATTGATAAAGACAAAGATCAATGTCGTCACAATACCGGGAGCCGCCATGGGAAGCAGGACACGCAATAGGGATCCTACCGTAGTGCACCCATCGATCTTAGCTGCCTGTTCCATCTCCGGAGAAATGGATACAAAGGTTCCCCGCAGCAGCCACACAGCAAATGCCTGGTTAAAGGCGGCATTAACAAAGATAAGACCGAGAATAGTGTCGTTTAGATGCAGCATATTCATCAGCTGAGAGATACCGATCAGTAATACCACCGGGGAAAACATCTGGCTCATGATGACAAATCCCAGAAATACTTTCTTTCCTTTGAAGTTCATGCGCGCCATTGCGTAAGCGGCGGGAATTCCGCAAAGCATGGCCAGCACCGTCGCCCCTCCGGCGATCATAACCGAATTCAATAGATAACGGGGAACTCCCCTGCTGACAATATCCTTCAGATTACTCCAGATCCATTCTGTGGGCAGCATATGCAGGAAATACATATCCAGGGTCTCCGCATTGGAACGGAACGCAGTGATCAGCATGACATAATACGGATATAAAGTAATAACGCATACCACGATCACAAAGGCATATAGCATCCTCTTCAGCATCGTATTTTTTATTGTGCCGTTACGAAACTGAACGGCGGCAATAATAGAAAGCAGAAAACAGAAAAGCAGCACCCAGACCAGAGCAGAATGATCTGCATTCAGATTTTTCAATGCCGCCTCGATGTTATCCCCCATTCTCCCTCCAAACAGGAAATCGTCCATCTTCGCAAACCACTCTTCTTTTCCATCCGTGATCAGATCTTGATAGTAGAGGCTGGTCTTTCTCCAAAAAGCGTAATTATTCATCAGCACAAACACCGGCGTCAGGATCAGGTCAGCCAACAGGAATAATCCTGCCGCGCTCCGCAGCATCCTTGTTCTTCCCGGCAGAAATTTGTACTCCGTGTTCATCGTCCCGATGGATCCGAAGACCGTACAAAGCATGGCCAATACCATGCAGCAGGCCATGATCCGCAGCACATGTCCGGAGGGAAGGTCTGATCCCAAAAAAGACCACACCGTTTTGCGGAATGTCTGATCGATGGTAAAAGTGATCAGGGAAGTCTTTTCTCCCTTTGAGTTCGTGCGCTCTGTCACTGCCTCGTTAATCTGCGCTTCAAATCCCTGCTCACGGTATTGCTGCGCCACCTCCTCCACTTCTTCCAAGGCCTGCGCGTATTTCTCATCTCCCACAAACGTGTTGGATGATTTTTTCGTGTAAGCACTCGTCTGGAACGTATATAGGGGAGCGCACATCAGCACACAGGCAAGTACCAGACCAATGAGCAGAATGATCAGAGCAGTGCGGTTTTGTTTTACAGTTTCCGGTTTTTTCACTGTTCCTCCTCCTTTCTCATTACAGCAAGCATATATACCCCTGCGCAGACGCATAAAATTACAAATCCGATGACCGACAACGCAATGGCGGGACCCTTCTTCCTGTCATAGAAACTGAGCATATACAGGTAAGTGATCATGGTATCCGTCTTGTTGGCCGGCGCTCCCTTTGTCATTGTGTATACGATCGGGAAGGAATTAAATACATAAATAATATTCAGAACCGTGCTGACGGAGAGGGACGGCTTCACCAGCGGAAGGGTTATTGAAAAAAGTTTCCTCCAGAAACCAGCTCCGTCTACGGTTGCCGATTCATATAAAGCCTCATCGATAGACTGCAATCCCGAAAGTACGCAGAATGTCACAAAAGGAACCGTGACAAAAATGCCGCAGGCGCATTCCCATACAAATTCAATCTGGTAAGAAGAACGCCAGTTAATGGCCTCCTTGATGATACCCAGATTCAGAAGCACATTATTAAGATTTCCATACTCAAACTTTATAATATAGTTCCACACGGAAGCCTGGATTACCAGGGAAGTAGCCCAGGGAAAGATCAGGATTGAGCGGGCGATTTTGCGGCCGGCAAATTTCTGATTGAATACCAGTGCGATAATAAACCCCAGCAACGTGGAAAGTCCGACAACTGACAGCACCCACCACAGCGTATTTTGCATCACCGTCTTAAAAGCCGGCAGATTTACTGCGTCAATATAGTTCTGAAAACCATTAAAACCTCCCACCACGCCAGCCTTTGAAATCTCGCTGAATGACAGTCTGAAAACGATTATAATGGGAAACACAACAAAAACCGAGATCAGCAGTACACTGGGCAGAAGCCATATATACGGCTCCCATTTTCGTTTGCCTTTCACTGTGTTCACTGCACCTACCTCCTTATAAAAGGGGCTGTCACATTAAGCAGATCTGCTTAGCGCGACAGCCCTAATAAAATTCATCATTTGACAGCCATGATCAGCATCAATCTGTCAATCTGTCAATCAGCCGACAAGATCTGCCTGAAGCGCATCCAGTTCATCCTGAATGTCAGCACCGGTCAATGCATTCTGTTCCGCAGCGATAACGCCCTGTTTTACCTGATCCCATTCAGCCTTTGCCGTGGGATAGAACTGGCAGCCGGCCAGAACATCCAGCCATGCCTCAAAGGACGGATCCGCCGCAACCAGCGCCTCAACAGCGGAGTTTACTGCCGGCAGGAAGCCTTCCATGCTTACCCAGCCAACATAGTTTTCCGGATCATAGAAGAATTTCAGGAATTTTCCAATCGCCTCGTTGCGGGCACCCTGATCCCCGGCAGTATCATCTTTAAATGCCATCACACGGTCCATAACGCCAACAGAGGAAGATGCTTTTCCGTCATTTGCCGGAATATTAACCGTAACCATATTGATATCGCCGCCCTTATCAGCTACATAAGTAGGAAGCTGGTTGGGAGCGATAACCATAGCCAGTTTGCCTGCCGCAAACATATCCTGCAGGTCATAACGGGTCTGAGTTGCCGGATTCGGATTCGTATATCCATTGTCGATCAGACTCAGAGCAAAGTTGATCGCTTCTACGTTCTCGTCAGAATTCACAGCCCACTCACCGTTCTCGTCAACGAAGCCGCCGCCGTTGCCCCATACCTAGTAAGCAAATGCCGCCTGGCCTTCATCCGTGGTCATATCAATGCCCCAGGGATAAACTTCGCCGTCATAGTAATCGATGATCGCCTGGCAGGCATCCTCAAGTTCTGCCCATGTGGTGGGATAATCAATGCCAACCTCTTCAAAAATATCTACGTTGCAGAACAGCGCACGCGCGGAAGCCAGATCCGGAACCGCCCATACAGTGTCATCAATCACAGACTGTTCAATGAAGGAGGGGAAGAAATCTTCAAAAAGGTCTTCCGGGCAGTAATCTGATACCGGAAGCAGCAGACCTTCATTGGCATAGTTCGCAAACACGTCAATGTTCAGAATATCCGGAGCGTTGTTATTGGCGATTCTGGTGTCTACCTCAGTATACACATCATTCCATGATACCACATCCAGATTCAGTTTGATGCCGGGGTTCTCTGCTTCAAACTTCTCCACGAAGTTGGAGCCGTCCATGCCGGTGCCCAGGAACCAGTCGTTGGTGTTGGGTCCATACTGGCAGATAATAACGTCAAGGGTGATATCCCCTGCCTCCTCTGCGTTCGCAGTTACTGCAGCGCCCGTTACCATGGAAAGAGCCATGGAAAGAGAAAGTAAACTTGTTATGAATTTTTTATGTATTTCCTCTCCTTTTCACATTATTTTTGTCACTAACTGACAAAACAAATATAGGCTCAATATGCTTATTTGTCAACTTATCCGCATATTTTTCTTATTTTTTATGCATTTTTACCAAGGTCTTAACATGTGTATCTTTTCCGCAGCACCAATACTGCCACAATCAGTGCCAGTGCCGCCAGCAGTACATAGTCTTTAAGCGGAGCGGAATCCCCTGTTGCCGGAACATCAGCGGAGGCCGTTACCTGGTCGGTAACACTGTCTGAAGCCAAAATTTTCTTGCCTTCCGAAGTCTTACCGGTGGCTTTAGC
>CACYXH010000008.1 GCA_902778245.1 uncultured Lachnospiraceae bacterium
TTCATCAAACATTATTCCTTCACAAGCCGTACCGTAACGCTTTGGATTGCAGACAGTATGCTTGTACACAAAACGATCGTCGTGCGAGTGAACTCTTGCCAAAACCTTGCCGCCGCGAAAATGCTTACGGCTTAATCGCATTTGAGCGGCGTGCAGATAGGTTTGCAGCAAGAGGAACGAGATAGACGTGTTTTGAGTACAAGCATATTGTCTGCAATCCTCTGTAAGGTAGTGGGTGTTCCAAAAGGCATACAAATGAATATCGGAACTCCATTAGCCAGTATTTTGCAACAGCCCCTTGAGCAACACTACCATGGAAGCAGCGGATTCTCTATCTTCTGATCACGAAGCATCAGATTATTGACTGCCTCCCTGGGATTCTTGTTTTCAAAAAGGATCTGGTTCACCTGCTCAATGATGGGCAGTTCCACATCGTATTTTTGAGCCAGCCCCATGGCTGCTTTTGCAGAATAGACGCCCTCCACTACCATATTGACCTCTTTCATGGCCTGATCCGCCGTATATCCCTGACCAATAAGGATGCCGGCGCGACGGTTTCTGCTGTGCATGCTGGCACAGGTAACGATCAGATCACCGATACCGGTCAGCCCGCCGAAGGTTTCCGGACGGCCGCCCATCTTCACGCCCAATCGGGTGATTTCTGCTATACCGCGGGTAATCAACGCTGCCTTGGTATTGTCACCATATCCAAGACCATCCGCCATACCTGCCGCCAGAGCAATCACATTTTTCAGGGATCCTCCCAGTTCCATGCCCAGCATGTCCGGACTGATATAAACACGGAAAACCGGGCTCATAAATATATTTTGAAGGTACTTGGCCGTATCTTCTGTCTCAGCTCCTACCACACAGGTGGTTGGAAGACCTCTCCCTACCTCCTCCGCATGGCTTGGTCCTGACAATATTGCCGCATTTGCCGCCGGTATCTCCTGCCGTATAACCTCTGTCATGGTGCAAAGCGAGGTTTCCTCCACACCCTTTGCCACATCCACAATGATCTGTCCCGGCTGAATAAACGGGGCAACCTGCTTACAAGTACTTCTCACAAAAGCAGACGGTACAGCCATCACCAGCACATCTTTCTCACACAGCGTCTGTTCCAGATCCCCCGTGATCACGATTTCCTCTGCCAGCACCACGCCCGGAAGCTTAGAGGTATGCATTCTTTTTTCATTCAAGAGCTGCACCTCTTCCTGTATGCAGGACCAGATGGTAACCTGATGCCCATTATTATGAAGCAGAACAGCCAGAGCGGTTCCCCAGCTCCCCGCTCCAATTACTCCAATTGACGCCATACGAATTCCTCCTATCAATCATATAGTTTTAAATTTTCGGCTCCTTCTTACTCAGATAGGTCTTACGCTCCGTTCCGTTTCTCAGCCGCTTAATGTTCTCCCGGTGCTTCCAGAACGCCAACGCTGCCAGAAGAAACGCAATGATGTACATCTCATTCAGGTGAGCCTGTGACATTCCAAAATACCCTAACTGCCCCAGGATCGGGAGTTCTATCATAATTCCCACATACACCAGCAGGGAGCCCAAAGATACATAATGGGTAAGATACAAAGTCCCAAAAAAGGTAAGCAGACCCAGTATCGTCATCAATGGGTTCAGGGAAAATACCAGCCCCGCAGTAGCAGCAATGCCCTTTCCGCCCCGAAACCCCAGATAGAATGGAAAATTGTGTCCCAGAATCACGCCTGCCGCAGCATAGAAAGACAGCAATGGAAGCATATCCCTGTAGCTTCCTGCAAACAGCAGCCTCACCAGCACCACTGCCAACACACATTTCAGGCAGTCTCCGGCAAAAGTAAGCAGCCCGGCTTTCCTTCCCAAGGTCCGCATCATATTGGTGGTTCCCGCATTTCCGCTCCCATAATTTCTAATATCGATCCCATGCATTCTTCCTATTATATAGCTGGTCTGAAACAGGCCAAAGGCATATCCGATAGCCAGACAAAGCACTCTGATCATAACTCTAATTCTCCTTATCCTTTCTCTCCCGTATAATGAACTTCAGCGAAGTCCCGCGAAAACCAAAGGTATCGCGGATCTTATTTTCTATATATCTGGTATAAGAAAAATGCATCAGTTCTTTATCATTCACAAAAATTACAAACGTCGGCGGTTTGACGGCTACCTGAGTGATGTAATACAATTTGAGCCGCTTTCCCTTGTCCGACGGCGGCTGCTGCAATGCAACTGCCTCTGTCATAATTTCGTTGAGCACGCCGGTTCCCACCCGCATGCTCTGATTTGCTATCACCATGTCAATGCATTCGAATAGTTTTGGCAGCCGCTGTCCGGTCTGAGCAGAGATAAACAGGATCTCTGCGTATGCCATAAAGGAGAGGACCTCCCGCACTTTATTTGTAAATCTGTAGATGGTCTTGTCATCTTTTTCAATCGCATCCCACTTATTTACCGCAATAATAATACCCTTTCCTCTGTCATGGGCAATCCCGGCAATTTTAGCATCCTGCTCTGTCACGCCCTCTGTGGCGTCGATCATGAGTACCACCACATCAGCCCGCTCCACCGCCGTCACCGAACGAATGATACTGTACCGTTCCAGTTCCTCTTTTACCTTACTTTTTCTGCGCAAGCCCGCAGTATCAATAAAGATATATTCTCTGTCATTAAAGGTCACAGCGGCGTCCACCGCGTCTCTGGTGGTTCCTGCGATATCGGAAACGATCATTCGCTGTTCTCCCAGAAGTTTATTCACCAGAGAGGATTTCCCCACATTCGGCTTCCCCACAATGGCGATCCTGGGACGCTCATCCTCGTCTTCTTCGGTTTGTTCCAGTTCCAGATGTTTCATAACCTCATCCAGCAGATCGCCAATGCCGGTGCGGTTGGCCGCCGAAAAAGGCACAGGATCACCGATGCCCAGATTATAAAACTCATAGACCTCTGCCATGTCGCGGCTGGGGCTGTCCACCTTGTTTACCGCAAGAACCACCGGTTTATGCGAGCGTCGCAGCATGTCAGCCACCTTAGAATCGGAGTCCACCAATCCCTGCTTCAGATCCGTCATAAAAATAATGACATCAGCAGTATCAATGGCAATCTGTGCCTGCTCCCGCATCTGGGAGAGGATCACATCATTGCTGTCCGGCTCGATCCCGCCGGTATCGATCAGCGTAAAACTCACATTCAGCCATTCCACATCTGCATAGATGCGGTCTCTGGTCACTCCGGGAGTATCTTTGATGATCGATATATTTTCTCCTGCCAGGGCGTTAAACAAAGTGGATTTGCCCACATTCGGCCTGCCCACGATAGCAACGATCGGCTTGCTCATTCCATACCTCCTATTTGTATTGCCTTATCACATTCTCAACAAAACTCTGTCCGCTTGATTCTACAATACGGATGGGAATTTGTAAAGTTTTTTCCAATTCTCCCACTGTCACATCATCCAGAAATACATTTTCGCCGCTTCGCAGCATATTGCAGGGTAAAAGCAGGCATTCACCCAGCTCTTTTCCTGCCAGCTGAGCCTTTAGATCCTGTCCTGTGATCAATCCGGCCACCGTAATACGCTCTCCGAAGAAATCGTTTCTGATCTCGTATACATAAGCCATCAGATTAGGATACTTTTCCTGTACTTTTCCAATCAATTGCTTAATATAAGGATAAGCCAGCTGTCCGGTAGCGATAGAAAGACGGCGTTCCCCATCATCACCCTTCAGGCCATCCAGGTATTCCTCCACTTCTTCCTGAAGAAGCCGCACCATTCCCACTCCGTTCTCCAGCTGAAGATAACCATCATAGCTCTCCGCCTCCGGCATGTCCTGCTCCGCCAAAATGTACCATTCATCTCCGGCATGCACTAGATGGGTACCATATTTTGTCCAGAAATAGTCCTGCCAACGTTCAATCTGCTTCAGTACCCTCTGAGCGTCCTCTTTTGTAAATGGCTCCAATGGATATAACCCCTCCCTGAATTTCGTCAGTCCCACCGGCACCACTGACACGCTTTTTAAATGGGGAATATATTTTCCCAGTTCCCGGATGGAGCGCTCCAGTTCCTCTCCATCGTTGATTCCTTTGCAAAGAACAATCTGGCCATTCATCTCTATACCTGCCTCAAAAAGGCGGTCTATCTTGGGAAACACGTCCCCCGCGAACCGATTGTTCAGCATCCTGCAGCGCAGCTTTGGATTCATAGTCTGAAAAGAAATATTAATGGGTTCCAGATGATAGCGGATGATCCGGTCAATGTCGTGATCGCTCATGTTTGTCAGAGTCACATAATTCCCCTGCAAAAACGATAGTCTGGAATCGTCATCTTTGAAATAGAGAGTGTCCCTCATACCCTTAGGCATTTGATCAATGAAGCAGAAAATACATTTGTTCCGGCAGGAACGGTACTCATCCATGAGACTGTTCTCAAAGGTGATTCCAAGATCATCCTCATATTCTTTTTCAATCTCCAGTTCCCACTCCTCGCCGTCCGCCTTGCGCACTACGAGCTCCAGATACTCTTCGTTGATCAGGTAATGGTAATCAAAGATATCTTCCACCGGTTCACCGTTTACTGTGAGCAAAACATCTCCCGGCTCCAGTTCCAGTTCCTGAGCAATGCTTCCCGGCTCTATTGATTTTATTTTATGCTCCGATATTTTTCGTTTCATTTCTTTCTATTCCTATATCTGCTATTAACTGCAATCTACCTTATCACAGGTTGGAAAATTAAGCAACCCGCCACTTTTGTTCTCGAAGAAAGACAACAGATTGCGACAATTATCTTGACGCTTTCTGTTTTCCCGTGTTATAACTACAAATGGCAAAAGGAAATGCTATGGAGGTGCATAATGTCTGAACTTAAAATAACGGAACACGCAATGCCAGTTGGCCCCCTGAAAATCGCTGCCCTGGAGGGATGCCGGGAATTTGCCGGGATTGTAGATAAATATCTGGTAAATTTTCGTCACGAATCGCCTATGAACGCCGATACTTCTATTCCGCTCCCCGGATATCGAGAAGACAGCTATCTGCTTAATTGCAGCTGCCCGCGTTTTGGTACCGGTGAGGGAAAGGGTCAGATTATGGATTCTGTTCGCGGATGCGACCTGTTCATTCTGGCAGATGTTTGCAACTATAGTCTGACCTACACTGTATGTGGTCATGAAAACCACATGTCTCCGGATGACCATTATCAGGATTTAAAACGTATCATTTCTGCCGCAAACGGCAAAGCAAAGCGAATTACCGTCGTGATGCCATTCCTCTACGAAGGCCGGCAGCACAGACGTTCCAAACGCGAATCCCTGGACTGTTCCCTGGCACTGCAGGAATTGGCTGAGATGGGCGTAACCAACATTGTCACTTTTGACGCCCACGACCCGAGAGTACAGAATGCTATCCCGCTGCACGGTTTTGATTCTTTCATGCCTACCTATCAGTTCCTGAAGGCTCTGATCGAGACTGTACCGGATTTCCGTATCGACAGTGACCATCTGATGGCCATCAGCCCCGATGAGGGAGCAATGGACCGGGCCGTTTATTTCGCAAATATCCTGGGCATTGATATGGGTATGTTCTACAAGAGACGCGATTACTCCACCATCATAAATGGCAAAAATCCCATTGTCGCCCATGAGTTTTTAGGAGATTCTGTGGAAGGTAAGGACGTTCTGGTCATAGATGATATGATCTCCTCCGGCGGAAGTATGCTGGATGTGGCAAAGCAGCTGAAAGAGCGCAAAGCCAGACGTGTCTTTGTCTGTACCACATTTGGTCTGTTTACCGATGGTCTGGATAAGTTTGATGAATACTACGAGAAAGGTTATATCTACAAAGTAGTTACCACGAACCTGAATTACCGCACTCCGGAGCTGCTGAAGCGTCCCTACTACGCGGAAGCCGACATGACGAAGTATCTGGCCAGCATCATCGATCATCTGAATCATGATGTCTCTATCAGCAGTATCCAGTCACCGACAGAAAAGATTCAGGAACTGCTGGAAACACTGAAATAAACAATACTATTCAAAGGGTCGTCGCACCAAGCATTATATAGTACTTAGTGCCACAACCCTTTTATAAGTTTCAGCGCAGCATCACTACTGCCACCAGGTTTCCCCGGTTTCCCCGGGACGCCCGGTGAGAGAATAGGAATTTGGGATTGCAGCAGGTGCAAAGATCCGGAAGGCTGATATGCTCCGGCAGAACACCTGCCATCAGGAAATTCTGTCGGCATGCTTCCCAAAGATTCAACTGAAACTTTCCATTTTGCTTTTCATAAAACAAGTCCGGCCATATCTTTCGATGGTAAACTTCACGAAACTGATCGATCACATCCTCACTCACTTCATAACAATCCTGACAGATAGAGGGTCCTATCGCTGTAATCACATCTTTCGCTTCTGTTCCGTATTCCCGTTTCATGACTTCCAGAGCGGCTTTCCCCATATTCGCCGCAGTTCCTCTCCAGCCGGAGTGAGCGCAGCCTATGGCACGATGCACCGGATCCGCAAGAAGCAGCGGAACACAGTCCGCATAAAACGTCATAAGCGGAATACCCGGCACGTTTGTCACCAGACCATCAATGTTATCATAATCCCCTGATCGGCAAAAGCCAATGCCGCAATCTTCCTCCGTCACCACTCTCACATTGGTGGTATGTGTCTGTCTGGAGCAGACAAGTCTCTCCGGCTCATAGCCAATGGCTTTCGCCAGGCGTCGGTAATTCTCTTCCACATTTTGACGGCTGCTCTCTCTGGAAAAACTCAGGTTCATCGTCCCCACATCGCCCTGACTCACTCCGCCCAGGCGGGTACTAAACCCATGGACGATTCCCGGAAGCTGCTCCAGTATCGGAAAAGTCAAATAAACCACACCCCCGCACTCATGGACGGTGATATGGTTCATTGGATCATTATTGGGTTTTCGGATAAGTTTGAATCGATCACTCATAAATTGCTATCCTTATTCAATGTAATAAAACGCGTTCTTCACCAATTCTACTTTTTGTCCCCTCACTGCTGCCACATCGAACCTGCAGGGCGTATCCATGTTCAAATGATGGATCATGAGATAGTACCGGGCTGCCTGGCAGATCCGTTTCTGTTTTCGGACATCTACCGCCTCCAGCGGATCTCCATTTCGTTCATCCGCGCGATACTTTACCTCCACAAACACCAGATATTCTCCATCTCTGGCTACAATATCAATCTCACTTCTCCTGCTGCGAAAATTGTATTCCAGGATAAGGTATCCCTGAGTTTCCAGATATGCGCCCGCCAGTTTTTCATGGCTTGCTCCTACTTCCCGTTTATTCAAGCGCATCGCTCCTCAAACAAAGTTTTTTATAAAGGTAGCTCTGTGAATAGGCGAGGGGCCGTATTTTTGGATCGCTGAAATATGTGCCGCAGAGCCGTATCCCTTATGGGCTGCAAAACCGTACTCCGGCATTAGATCGTCATACTCTCTCATCATCCGGTCCCTGGTCACCTTAGCAATTACACTGGCCGCCGCTATGGAAAGGCTCTTCGCATCGCCCTTTATGATAGGCACCTGCGGGATTGTCACCTGAGGTATCGTAACAGCGTCATTGAGCAGTATCTGCGGCATCACAGAAAGTTGTCCGATAGCCTCGCACATTGCTTCATAGGTTGCCTGCAAAATATTGATCTCATCAATCCTTCTCGGACCAATAACACCTACCCCCACCGCGACGGCTTTCTCTTGTATCTCGTCATACAGCTCTTCCCGGCGTTTTTCAGAGAGCTGTTTGGAATCGTTCAAATACAAAATCTCACAATCTTCCGGCAAAATTACCGCGCCGGCTACTACCGGGCCGGCCAGAGGCCCCCGCCCCGCTTCATCAATGCCGCAGACATAACCAAGGTGCTGATATTTTCTCTCATACACCCTCATCTGCTCCAGGCGCTGCCGTTCTTTTTCCAGATTATCCAGCTGCTTTTTATATCGTTTGATCAATCCCAAAACACCAGCTCTGAGATCTTGCCCGTAAGTTTCAAATAATTCCGGCAATTTTTCCTTCGTGGCAATTTCAAATTCCTGTTTAATCTCTGAAATACTCTTCTGCATCTTTTGTCTGTCCTTCAAAAACAATACTGCTCTTCACAAAACTGTTGTCATACAGGCCCGAACTTGGATAACGGCCATGTTCTCATCCATGCCTTTCCGATAATGCTGCCCTTTTCCACATTTCCTACGCTGGGTTCCCGGCTGTCAGAGCTGTTGTTGCGATTATCCCCTAACACAAAATATTCATTTTCACCCAGAGTAATGGGTTCCGAAGCCAGACCGGCTTTCTCAATGTTTCCCCAGCCATAGTCATCCTCCTGCAGCTCGCCGTTGATATAGACCTGGCCTCCGATAATCTGCACCGTTTCTCCCGGCAATCCGATGATACGTTTAATATAGTACGTATCTTCCTGATAACGGAATGGAAAAACTACTATGTCATATCGCTCCGGATTGGAAAAACGATACGTCAGTTTATCCACGATCAGACTATCTCCATCCTCCAGAGTAGGGTACATGGAAGATCCGTTTACTGTGGTTCTCTGACCCACGAAATGTACCACAAAAAAGGTGATTAACAAAATGATCAGCAAATACAAAACCCATCGGATTGCCGCGCCCAGCATACTCCGTTTCTTTGTTTCCCCTCGCGTCAAATACTCCACCGCTTTCTCTATTTTCTTTCTGTATTAAACATGCATAGATTACCCTTATTATTCTGCTTTATCAGGAATCTCCAGCGAGATCCTGCCCAGCCTTCCACAGCGGAAATCGTCTATCAGAAGCGCAGATGCCTTAGGCAGATCCAGTTCATTTCCCTTCAGGCGGCAAGATCGGTTCTGGGCAATGTCACGTAATACGTCCAGACTTTCTTTCGTTTCATCCGCCTGATACCGTTCCCTTAAGCATCCGGGATAATATTTCTTAAGATAATCGATCAGCCAGTGAGCCAATTCTTCTGAATTTAAAATTTCTTCCCGAATGGAGCCGATCAAAGCCAATTTCAGGCCTACCAGCTGATCCTCAAATTTTGGCCAGAGAATCCCCGGTGTGTCTAAAAGTTCTACATTCTTATTCAAACGTATCCACTGTTTTCCTTTTGTGACTCCCGGTTTGTTTCCCGTTTTTGCACAGGCTTTTCCGGCAAATGAATTGATGAAGGTAGATTTTCCCACATTGGGAATTCCTACCACCATCGCCCGGACCGGGCGGTTCAATATTCCACGTTTCCTGTCCCGCTCTATCTTTTCTTTGCACGCTTCCTGGATCATGGTCTGTATTGATTTCATACCGGCTCCGGTTCTGGAATCGATCTTTGCCACGAAATATCCAAATTGGCGGAAATATTCTGCCCAGGCATTGTTCTGACGATCATCCGCAAGATCAGACTTGTTCAGCAAGATGATTCTTGACTTGCTCTTTCCCAGTTCATCAATATCCGGATTTCTGCTGGACAGCGGAATACGGGCATCAAGCAGCTCGATCACCAGATCGATCAGCTTCATATCCTCCTGCATCATGCGCCGGGCCTTCGTCATATGACCCGGATACCACTGATAATTCATACTTTACCTCTTATTATTTTGCCGAATCAGTTCACAAATCCCCTATGTTCGCTGGGGCTTAGGATAAACCATACTTTGCCCTCGATCATATCCGATTTCACCAGCCCCACATCCGCGAATCTGCTGTCCTCGCTGTTGTTTCGATTATCCCCCAGCACAAAGTATTCTTTATCTCCCAGTTTTATGGGATCCGCCGCCATCCCCGGATTGATGATAGATGGGTAGTTCTTCTGTTCCAGAAAAACTTTTCCATCAATATAAATCATACCTTCAGTAATCTGGATGGTCTGACCGGGCAAGCCGATCACGCGCTTAATAATGGAACGGCTGCTCTCACTCCCATTCGGTCGAAAGGAAATGATATCCCCCGTCTCCGGTCCGCCAAGCTGATAAGCCAGCGTATTGATCAGTACAACATCTCCGCCCGACAGAGTCACATCCATAGATTGTCCTACATTTGTTCTGGCCTGACCGAAAAAATAGACCATCACATAAGCAAACATGATCACAACCAAAATCTGAAATGTCCACCCAAGTACTACCCTTGGAATGGATTTCTTTTGTTTACGAAAAATACTCATATGGCTCCCTATATGAACGACGAGGGACAAAATACAATGTATTTGTCCCTCGCTGCATGAACTATTTCACTAACTCTTTTACCTTTGCGCTCTTACCGACACGATCTCTCAGGTAATTCAGCTTTGCACGTCTTACCTTACCAAGACGAACCACCTCAACCTTCTCAATCGTGGGAGAATGCAGCGGCCAGGTCTTTTCTACGCCGATACCATTGGAATTTTTTCTAACAGTAAAGGTCTCTCTGTTGCTGCCGCCCTGTTTTTTCAAAACGACGCCCTCGAAAACCTGAATACGTTCACGGTTACCCTCTTTGATTTTTGCATACACCCGAACCGTATCACCTACGTTAAACTTCGGAGCATCTGCTTTCATCTGAGCAGCTTCAATGTTTTTAATAATTTCATTCATCGTGTTGTTCCTCCTTATACATTCGGATGTTCTTAATGCTTACCGCAACAGAGGACCATCTCTTTCATCACAACGCAGATTATTCTATCATGTTTCTATTTCAAATGCAAGTAAATTTTCAAGATATTTCCTGTCTTTGACGCTTAAGTTTGCCCCCTCCAAAAGATCCGGTCGACGTTCGAACGTCCGCCTGAGAGATTGTTCTCTTCTCCATTGCTCCACATTGCCATGGTGGCCTGACAATAAGACAGCTGGAACCTTTTTACCGCGCCATTCTTCGGGGCGGCTATACTGCGGATACTCCAACAGATTGTCCTGAAAGCTCTCAGATTGAGCTGATTCTTCATTATTCAGAACTCCCGGAACCAACCGGGAGATCGCATCCATCATCACCATAGCCGGCAGTTCCCCGCCAGTGAGAACGTAATCCCCGACAGAAACATGATCTGTCACGATCTCTTCCAGTACCCGCTCATCGATTCCTTCATAATGGCCGCAGAGAAAAACCAGCTCTTCTTCCCGCGCTAGTTCCTCTGCCAATGGCTGCCGGAATACCTGCCCCTGTGGATTCAGATAGATCACTCTTGGCTTTTTCCCAATCTTTTTCTCCAATGCCGCGTAAGCCGCGTAAACCGGCTCCGCCTGCATCACCATACCAGCTCCGCCTCCGTAAGGATAATCATCCACCCGGCCTTTACGTTTCTCTTCCGCATAGTCACGGATATTGACAGCCTCCAGAGAAATCAGCCCTTTCTCAATGGCCCTTCCAATGATGCTGGTGTTCATTCCCGCCAGGATCATTTCCGGAAACAGTGTCAGTACATGATAGTTCATAGCAGTCCCTCCAGCAGATGTACTTTCATGAAACCTTCTTCTATATTCACCTGCAGGATGCACTGACGGATAGCCGGAATCAGGATCTCCCGTTCTCCCTCTGTAACCACATAGACGTCATTAGCCCCGGTAGATAACACATCCGTCAAAGCCCCAAGTTTCTTTCCCTCATCATCTATCACAGAAAGGCCGATAAGATCGGCGATAAAATATTCATTATTTTTCAGTTTCACCGCGTTTTCTCTGGTCACATAAAGATTTTTCCGGATATATTTTTCCACATCCTCAATGTGATTCAGACCCCGAAACTTCACAATAACAAACTGTTTGAAATAGCGAACCTTCTCTACTTCCAGTTCTATTTTCTCTTTTCCTGTATCCAGCCATACTTGTTTCAAACGGCTGTAACGTTTCGGATCGTCCGTAGTAGGAAACACCTTGACTTCCCCTTGAAGTCCATGAGTACTTGTGATAGCACCCACCTGTAAAAAATCATTCATGAATTGCTCTCCTGTTCGCGTAAACAACAAACCCGGCAGCCTCCAGAAGCGTATCCGTTCTGGTAACCGCCGGGATTCCAAACTGCTTACTGCAAAATATCCACGATCACTTTCCTGTCATCGCGGGATGCCGCAGCTTTTACAACGGAACGGATTGCCTGCGCGATCCTTCCCTGTTTTCCGATAACTTTACCCATATCTGTAGGTGCTACCTTCAATTCAATCAGAATCGATTTTCCGTTATCCTTTTCGGTAACTACTACTTCCTCCGGATTATCGACTAGAGACTTTGCAATTACCTCCACTAACTCTTTCATCTCTGCACACCTCTGTAACTGTATTTTTCACAGCTACCTGTTGAATTGTATTATTTTTCGATACCTGCTGCCTTAAAGAGCTTTCCGACAACCTCGGTCGGCTGAGCGCCGTTTGCAAGCCACTTCTTAGCCAGTTCCTCGTTGATCTTGAACTCGCTGGGATCCGTATTCGGATTGTAAGTACCGATTTCTTCGATACATTTACCATCTCTCGGAGATCTGGAATCAGCTACAACAATTCTATAGAAAGGAGCTTTCTTCTGTCCCATTCTTCTTAATCTGATCTTTACTGCCATCTTTTTCACCTCCTGTGTTCCTGTATTTACTACATAGATTTATATTAACAGCTCAGAACCATGTCAAAAATAGTTTGCATTGTTTCCGGGCAGTTATACAATGTTAGAACGGAAGTTTAAATCTTCCCATCTTGCCGCCTTTTCCGCTGAGCATGCCGCCGTACTGTTTCATCATCTTGCGGCTCTGCTCAAACTGCTTCACCAGCCGGTTTACTTCGCTGATATCCACGCAGGCGCCCTTTGCAATACGCTGTTTTCTGGATGGATTTAGAATGTCGGGATTGGCCCGCTCCGCCGGTGTCATAGAGAGAATGATCGCCTCGGTTCTGGCCATCAATTTTTCATCCATCGCATCCTCGATCTGTTTTAGCTGACCGCCGCCCATACCGGGCATCATACTAAGGATACTGGAGATGCCGCCCATTTTCTTCATCTGGTTCATACTCTCCAGATAATCATCGAAACCAAAGGACGCCCTCTTCAGCTTCTGCTCCATCTCTTTGGCTTTCTCTTCATCGATCTGCTCCTGGGCTTTTTCAATTAATGTCATCACATCGCCCATTCCCAGAATTCTGGAAGCCATACGATCCGGATAAAATTGCTCCAGGTCGCTGAGTTTTTCTCCCATACCCACATACAGGATCGGTTTACCACAGGTGGCCTTGATAGAAAGTGCTGCTCCGCCTCTGGAGTCACCGTCCAGCTTCGTCAGGATTACTCCGTCAATTCCAATCTTTTCGTTAAACATCTCTGACACATTCACTGCGTCCTGACCGGTCATGGCATCTACCACCAGAATACACTGATCCACATTGACCGTCTCTTTGATTTCCTGCAGTTCCTGCATCATGTCCTCATCCACATGAAGACGCCCTGCTGTATCCAGAAATACAACATTTAATCCGTGATCCTTCGCATACTCCACAGCAGCTTTGGCAATGCTGGCCGGTTTTTCCTTATCTCCCAGAGAAAAGACCTGCACGCCCTGCTTTTCACCATTGATCTGGAGCTGCCTTATCGCCGCCGGACGATATACATCACAGGCCGCCAATAACGGTCTGCGTCCTTTGCTCTTCAACTTTCCGGCAAGTTTGGCCGTGGTCGTCGTCTTACCGGCACCCTGCAGTCCCATCATCATGATGACGGTCACTTCGCTGGACGGTTTCAGAACCAGCTGCGTCGTCTCAGCCCCCATCAGGGCTACCATCTCGTCATTGACGATCTTGATCACCATCTGAGCTGGATTCAGACCGTTCATCACATCCTGACCAATGGCTTTCTCCTGTACGGCTTTCATAAACTGCTTCACCACTTTGAAGCTGACATCCGCTTCCAGAAGAGCCATCTTAACTTCTTTCAGCGCCGCCTTTACATCCGCTTCCGTCAGTCTGCCTTTTCCACGAAGGCTTTTAAATACATTCTGTAATTTTTCTGTTAAACTATCAAAAGCCATCGTCAAAGCTCCTCCAAAATCTCATCGGAAATCCGGATGATTACCTGCATATCCGGCATCCGTTTTTCCCGCTCCGCCAGTTCCATCTCCCGGCGCATGTCCCGAACTTTCCCCTGAATATCCAGAAACTTTTCCACCAGATGAAGTTTCGCCTCATATTCTTCTAACTGCCTGTTGCACCGCTTGATCAAGTCGTGAATGCCTTGACGGCTCACACCCTGCTGAGCAGCAACTTCGCTGTAGGACATGTCATTGCATACCACATCCTCATAGATCCTCTGCTGGTGCTTCGTAAGCAGTTCTCCGTAGAAATCAAACAGCAATGTCTGCTGAACTATCTTCTCCATCTGTCATCACCTTGGATAGTGTACACGAAACCCAAAGGTATGTCAAGTACTTTTTGTTGACATGTTCGTCCCATTATTTCTAATATCGCGGCCAATTCTCATCTTCAAAGCTGTCTGGGTTTTCCATATAGGCATTGATCTCGGCTCCGATAAACCACAGATACATGCAGCTGTAAAGCCAAAGCATTAACAATACCAAGGTGACAAGCCCGCCGTAAATGACAGACATATTCTTCGCGTAACTTAAATAGATAGAAAAGAAATACGAAAAAATACACCACGACAGGGTGGCAAATACCGCGCCCGGGAACTGACTGACAAAGGTTTTTACCCGGTTAGGCAAAAATACATACAGTGCAGTAAAAATCAGCATCAGCAGACACAGGGCGATCAGTGTCTGCAGATAGATCAAAATATCCTGATATTTTTCGAGAAGGGGGAACAAACCGCTCAGGTAGGACTGAAACCGGAATCCAAACACCAATATCGCCGCTGCCAGGATAAACGCCACCACCATCAGCACTGTATAGGCCGATGCCCGGATACGAAGCAGAAAATAGTTTCTGTTTTCTTTTAGCCGGTGAATATTATTCAGTCCATTCATCAAGCCCAGAATTCCTTTGCCGGAAACCCAGAAAAGTGACACCGCCGCAAAGGACACCAGCGTAATTGAGCCATGATACACGTTTCCTACAATTTCCTGCACTCTGGACATAATATCCTCATTCACGATTCTCCCCAGCGCTTCCATCACCATCTCCTGGGTGAGAGGAGTAAATTTCAGCAAGGTAAACATCAACATCAAAATAGGGATCGCACTCATGATGGTGTAAAAACTCGCCTGAGCTGCGTACACATCAATACGATCATATTTCATTTTCTTCATAAATTTCAATAAAAGGTTAATCAGTTTCTTTCCCTTCAATGTTTTCTATCCTTTGCATGTTTTTGATCTGAAATTCCGGATAATAGGCTTCCAGTATTTCCTGCCATGTATTTCCCGCGAGAGCCATACATTTTGCTCCATTCTGAGACATTCCTATTCCGTGTCCAAAACCTCCGCCTGTCAGAAGGAACACTGTATTCTCCAGATCATCTTCTTCCATTTCCGTTTCATCATCCGCATTCTCATCATCTATCACAAACCAGGCACTGGGAAGCAGATTCAGAGAGCTGCAATTACTCCCGTCCTGAAGCACAATGCTTTTGGTTGCCAGCGCTTGCCGTATCTCATACTCTCCATTCATGCGAACCGAACCGTCAGTTCCTTCAATCTGAAGTGCTGTAACCTGTCCGCTCTGGGTCCGCTCCAATATATTCAATTTCAGCACTTGCCCGGGAGGTTCCACATTCATTTTTTTTAAATTTTCATAGATCTCATCTGGAGAAACAGATGCGTTCCAACGATACCAAGCTTCTTCCTTCTCCAGGTCATCCTCTCTGCCCTGACGCAAGAATTGGCTGAAGTTATCTTCATTGTCAAACAGGTCTTCCCCCGTCACACCGCAGGAAGTAGAATAATAGTAAATATCCGCCGGAGTATCTTCTTCCATCAGAATCATACCGGCAGTATCCTCCACCGCCTGCTTTGTCACTGCATCACTGTGGATGTTATTATACACTTGATTTTCCATACTGTCATCTAAAATCGCACCGTAATATCTATCCGTATGCTCCTGCATCCGTTTCACAGCGTAGGTCCTGGCACAGACCGCCTGAGCTTTCAGCGCCTCCTCCGGAAAGGAAGCGGACATTTCACTGGATACCACCGCAGGAAGATATTCTTCCAATGGAAGTTCATTGATTACAAGATAACCCTTCTCGGCTGAAGTGATTTTTAGGATTCCCCGATAGGACGGCTGCTCCTCGGAACGTTTTAAATTGCAGATAACCAGCTCACCAGAATCATCACAGGAACCGTATATAACTGCTTCGTCCAAATTCTCTTCCGTCGCATCTCCTGAAACATCTCGTTTCTCTGTAATTACCCTGCCCGCCGGATAGACCTCCCTTTTCCCGTTTACTTCTCTGTAAAATCCTCCCGTCCCGGTTATTTTTAAACACTCATGAAAATCTCCCATAAAATCATCATTTTTTATTAACACGCCAATAATAGGTACGACATCCTCTGCTATCGTCTGCTGTTGTTTCCCGTAATCCATGGCATAATATCGTAACATCACTGCGGCAATTATCACAGTGATCACACATGTCCAAAGTTTAATTTTCATATATCCCATCCTCTTTGAAGAATCGCTCTCTTCACCCAGATTCAGTATATGAAAAGAGGACATGAATCATGCCCTCTCCTTAACCCCCAAAGTGCCGTTTCCTATATTTTGACTCCTAGCAAAGCTAGGTGGGTAACCGCAGCCGCCATCTCTGCCTTCCACTCTATGGAGGCATGGCATCAACAACAGCGATATAAGAATCCCATAAAAGTAAATGTAGGTTCAAAATAACAGGATTGTCGCACACCCCAGGTTGAATTATTAACTATAGTATACCCCAGTATACGCGGATTTACAATAAAAAATTCTATGGAATCACTGATTAATTTCACATTTCCCTTTAAATATCATTTTCACGGCAAAAGAGCTGCCGCATTGCGACAGCTCTTCCTCATATTTATCGTATTACGCCTTGGGACCCGCAGCAACCAGTGCCTTACCAGCTTCGTTTCCTTCGTATTTTGCGAAGTTCTTCACGAATCTCTGTGCCAGATCCTGAGCCTTTGCATCCCACTCAGAAGCATCTGCGTAGGTATCACGCGGATCCAGAATACCGGTATCTACACCCGGAAGTTCAGTCGGTACTTCAAAATCAAATACCGGGATCTTCTTGGTCGGAACCTTGTTTACATCACCGCTTAAGATAGCATCGATGATACCACGGGTATCCTTGATGGAGATACGTTTTCCGGTGCCGTTCCATCCAGTGTTAACCAGATATGCTTTAGCACCGCTCTTTTCCATCTTCTTAACCAGCTCTTCCGCGTATTTCGTCGGATGCAGCTCCAGGAAAGCCTGTCCGAAGCAAGCGGAGAAAGTCGGGGTCGGCTCAGTGATTCCGCGCTCGGTACCAGCCAGTTTTGCTGTGAAACCGGACAGGAAGTAATACTTGGTCTGCTCCGGAGTCAGGATAGATACCGGCGGAAGTACGCCAAATGCATCTGCAGACAGGAAGATTACGTTCTGTGCATCCGGACCTGCGGAAACCGGGTTCACCTTCAGAACAATGTTCTCAATATGATCGATGGGATAAGATACGCGGGTATTCTCGGTTACGCTCTTGTCAGCGAAATCGACCTTGCCTTCGCCATCCAGAGTAACGTTCTCAAGCAGAGCGTCTCTTCTGATCGCATTGTAGATATCCGGCTCGGAATCTTTGTCCAGATTGATAACCTTTGCATAGCAGCCACCCTCAAAGTTGAACACGCCGTTGTCGTCCCAGCCGTGCTCGTCATCACCGATCAGAAGACGCTTCGGATCTGTGGACAGAGTGGTCTTACCAGTTCCGGAAAGGCCGAAGAAGATAGCTGTATTTTCACCTTTCATATCGGTGTTTGCGGAGCAGTGCATGGAAGCAATGCCCTTCAGCGGCAGGTAGTAGTTCATCATGGAGAACATACCCTTCTTCATCTCTCCGCCGTACCAGGTGTTGATGATTACCTGTTCGCGGCTTGTGATGTTGAATGCAACTGCGGTCTCAGAATTCAGGCCCAGTTCTTTATAGTTTTCCACTTTTGCCTTAGAAGCATTGTAAACTACGAAATCCGGCTCGAAGTTCTCCAGTTCTTCCTCGGTGGGCTGGATAAACATATTCTTAATGAAGTGAGCCTGCCATGCTACCTCCACGATGAAACGAACTGCCATACGGGTATCTTTGTTTGCACCGCAGAATGCATCTACTACAAACAGTCTCTTGTTAGAGAGCTCATTCTTTGCGATTTCTTTAACAACCTTCCAAGTATCCTCACTCATGGGATGATTGTCATTCTTGTACTCATCGGTGGTCCACCAAACGGTGTCCTTGGAATTCTCATCCAAAACAATATATTTGTCTTTCGGGGAACGTCCGGTATAGATACCTGTCATAACGTTCACAGCGCCAAGTTCACTTACCTGACCTTTCTCATAACCCTCCAGATCAGCCTTGGTCTCTTCCTCAAACAACAGTTCATAAGAAGGATTGTAGACGATCTCTGTCGTTCCGGTAATGCCATACTTGCTTAAATCAATCTTTGCCATCTTACTCTCGACCTCTTCCTTTCATAAATATATATGTTTTTATGATAACTGCCTGCGCATGCAGGTCTTACGATATCTGCTCAGGGAAGCTTATCTTCCCGACTTCCATTATCCTATTATACATAATAAATGAAGAAAATCAATAAAAATCGTCTAAAATTTCCCAAAGTTTTCGCTTACCCCATGCTTTTTACATTTTCTAAGGAAACACTGATTACCAGTGTTTCCTTAGAACCTCCGGTGGATCGCAACGATTCCCTGGTAAACTTTACGCACAATCGGAATAGAAAGTTTACTTTTATTTAATTAGTTTTTGCGCGCGATATATGATATAATCGACAAATAATATTTCCCATGACCCTTTCGCAAAAACAATATGTTTCATGAAAGAATAAATTTACAGGAGGTGCCTATGAGTAATTATATCTATTCAGAAATCACACCGGACATTTTAAAACTTGCCAGGCAGAGCGAGGCCGTCAGCCTTATCGATCCTGCATTATATCCGAAATACGACGTTAAACGCGGTCTGCGCGACCTGAACGGAAAAGGTGTTGTAGCAGGTCTCACAGAGATCTCTACCATAGTTGCGAAACAAAAGGTTGATGACCAGGAATTTCCCTGCGAGGGACAGCTATACTATCGGGGGCAGAATGTCCGCACCCTGGTTCAGGGTTTTTCCAGTGAACAGCGTTTTGGTTTTGAAGAAATTGCTTATCTGCTATTGTTTGGAAATTTACCTGACAAAAAACAGTTAAAGTTATTCTCCGATATCCTTTCTGACTATCGCACAAAATTCCCGACTCATTTTGTCCGGGATATTATTATGAACGCTCCCAGTCAGGATATGATGAATGTACTGGCCCGCAGCGTGCTGACCCTCTACTCCTTTGATGACCAGGCGGATGACATCTCCATTTCCAATGTGTTGCGCCAGTGTCTTCAGTTGATCAGCATGATGCCCTTGATCTCTGTTTACGGTTATCAGACTTATCAACACTATTATAATGGAAAGAGCCTCTATATCCACACTCCTGAGCCGGAGCTTTCTTTCGCGGAAAATATTTTGCGCATTTTACGCTCTGATGGACAATACACCGCGCTGGAGGCGCGCCTTCTGGATATCGCTCTGGTGCTTCATATGGAGCATGGCGGTGGTAACAACTCTACTTTTACCACTCATGTAGTCTCCTCCTCAGGAACAGATACTTACTCTGCCTTTGCCGCTTCTCTGGGTTCTCTGAAAGGTCCGAGACACGGCGGAGCAAATATTAAAGTTGTAAAGATGATGAACGACCTGAAGGAACATGTGACTGACTGGAAAGATGAAGACGCGGTTCGAAACTACCTTGGCGCCATACTAAACCGCGATGCGTTCGATCATTCCGGATTGATCTACGGGATGGGACACGCCGTATACTCCTTGTCCGATCCCCGTGCACAGATACTGAAATCCTTCGTAGAACGGCTCTCAGCCGAGAAGGACCGCACCGATGAGTTTGAACTTTATTGTATGGTAGAGCGTCTTGCCCCGGAGATCATCTCAGGCAAGGCTAAAATGTACAAGGGTGTCAGCGCCAATGTAGACTTCTACAGCGGTTTCGTTTACAGCATGCTAAATCTCCCGCTGGAACTCTACACGCCCATCTTCGCCATTGCCCGTACCGTAGGATGGAGTGCTCACCGCATCGAAGAGCTGGCCAATAATGGAAAGATCATCCGTCCGGCATACCTGAGCATCGCCGAAAATCAGAAGTATGTGCCGTTAGACAACCGATAGTCTAAGGAAACTCTGATTTAATGCAAGGAGCTGTCACATCAAATGATATTATGTATAAATATATCTTTTTGATGAACGCTCTCGCTGCCCGTCCTGCGTAATGGATACTAACCTGCCTGCTGCACACAGGCTTGCAGCCAGGAAGTACCAACGCAAGACGAGGCTCTCAAAAAGATATATTTATACAACAAATCGTTTCATGTGACAGCCCTCTCTCTATGTTTACTGTTTTCTCGCCGTTTACCAATATAGCTTCTCTGCTTTTCTGACACTCGCCACATACCAGATCAATGATCCAAAGAACAGTATGTACACGATCAGATAGACCACGCTGTCTACTTTTCCAACGTAATCCTGATATAAGCCAAGGCCTCCGCTGACTATCGCCATGATACCCAGCGCCAGGAGCCGAATGCTCATGTATTGCTTATAGTTCTCAAAATCCCGACACTTTTTGGGATCTGTTTTCTGTGATATTAAAATTCCCTGTTTAATCTCTTTTTTTACCACCAGCAGGTAGTACGCATAAAAAATATAAATGCCGCAGGCCACAACAATGATGTCCATTAAATTAAACATTGAATTCGTATCCATTGTACCCTCCCATTTCTACTTTATCCTGTTTTGTTATAATGCAACCCCCAACATCATGATATCTTCAAAAATGTTTTCACAACTTCTTTCATCTGCTCAGTCTCCACTACCGTATCGTGCAGAACGGGCAAAGTACGAAGTTCTTCTACTGCGCGCGGCACATTCGTTCCTGACAGTTCGCTCAGCTGATCCACCAATTCAAAATCTGACAGTGCATCATATTTTGGATCAATGGCCCCCAGCACGCTTCTGGCGAATTTGTACGGGCTGGCGGTAGAGGCAATCACTGTTTTGATCTCATCCCCGGTCTCTTCCCGATACTTCCGGTAAACTCTGGATGCCACCGCTGTATGGGTGTCTAACACATAACCTGTCTTTTTATAAACCTCAGCAATCTCTGACGCAGTCTCTTCTTCTGATGCATAGTCACCATAGAAATCCATTAATTTTGCTTTCATCTCTTCCGAAATCTCATATTTTCCGTCCGATGCCAGCGCCGCCATCAGCTGCGCATTCTTGGCCGAATCACGCTGAGCAATGAGATAGACCAAGCGTTCCAGATTGCTGGAAATAAGAATATCCATGGACGGAGAAGAGGTAAGGATAAACTTCCGGTTTTTATCATAATTTCCGGTGCGAAAGAAATCTACCAGCACTTTGTTCTCATTGGACGCGCAGATCAGTTTTTCAATAGGCAATCCCATATTTTTCGCAAAGTAAGCAGCCAGGATATTTCCAAAGTTTCCGGTGGGAACCACCACGTTCATAGTTTCCCCTGCCTTCAGCTGACCATCCGCCACCATCTTTCCATATGCGTAAACATAATATACAATCTGCGGAACCAGACGTCCGATATTAATGGAGTTGGCGGAAGAAAACTGATAACCTGCCTGATCCATTTCCTGTTTCAGCTCCTTGTCTCCAAAGATCCTTTTCACACCGCTCTGAGCGTCATCAAAGTTTCCTTTGATCCCCACCACAAAAGTATTGTCCCCCTTCTGGGTAACCATCTGTCGTTCCTGGATCGGGCTCACGCCGTTTTTCGGATAAAATACGATGATCTTGGTTCCCGGCACATCAGCAAAGCCAGCCAATGCGGCCTTTCCGGTGTCTCCAGAAGTGGCTGTAAGAATGACGATCTCGTTTTTTACGTGATTCTTCCTGGCTGATACGGTCAACAAATGAGGAAGAATAGAGAGAGCCATATCCTTAAAAGCAATGGTTGCTCCATGGAATAATTCCAGATACCATGCGCCGTCAGCCTCCCTCAGCGGTGCAATAGCGGGAGTATCAAATTTCTCATCGTATGCCTTCTCAATGCAATGTTTCAGTTCCTCTTCGGTAAAATCGGTGAGAAACAATTTCATTACTTCATATGCGGTCTGCTGATAAGTCAGGGTTGAGAGCTGTTCCAACTTAATGTCCAGCGCCGGAATCCGATCCGGTATAAATAACCCTCCATCCTCAGCTAACCCCTGCAATATTGCCTGCGAGGCTGTCACGGCCACTTCACTGTTCCTGGTGCTTCTATAGAGTAATTCCATTCTGTAACCTCATCTTTCCTTTGTTTTCATCTGTGCCATGTCACTTAGAGTGGCAATGGCTCTTTCACCTTGTCCAAGTATAGCATACATCGGTATTTTTGCAAATAGAAAATAGCGGAAACTCTCCAGTCTGAAAAGTTCCCGCCTATTTTCACTCACAGTATTCCCGGAATGTATAATACTCATGTCCACCATATTCGAATAACCGTACTAGTGTTGAATCGAACCATTGTACATTCCCTGGATTCGCCGAATTTCGCGCAACGAAAAATAGCGCCCCCTGTGAATTGTCCTCACCCTGCAGGGCAAGTTCCACAGCTTCCACCGTGGAATTTGTGATGGTGCAGGAAGAAATTCTGCCATCCATCGTGGGTGAAAATTGTGCAGAGCCGTCGACTCTCTGCCATACTACGTCGTAGATCGTATCTGGGAAGTGCGAATCTTTTACCCGGTTCAAAACTACATTTGCAACCAGCAGTTTGCTGGGAATATCACCGCCGGTAGCCTCCGCCTCCACTATCTGAAGAAGCGTATAATATTCATCATAAGGCATCTGATTTTCTGCAACCGTCTGCAGCGCATCAGCGCCAAGTTCCCCGGCTTTCTGTACCCCTCCGGAAAACGCGTTTCGATACATCGCGTTCCGGCTTACGCTTTTCGTCCCTACCAGTATTTCTTCATTCGCAATCGCCACATCTTTTGTCTGTCCCGCCCAGTAATACTCCTCCATACTGGCCACTCCATTGACAACTCCCATGAGCCCGGCCTGAAGTCTGTTTTCCCCCATGGCAGACACATCACTAACCGCATATACCACACCCTGTCCATCCGAAAAAAGCCCTGAAACAGAGAGAGAAAAAAAAGCAGTTAGTACAACGCCTGACAGAATCAACGCCAAATCACTCGCATGCCGCTCAAAGCCCCGCTTTAAAAGCGTGCCGCATGCTTTCCATACGTTCACTAATAGATTCATAAACTCTCCTAACCGTTTACTTTTTTCTAATAGCATCTCCCCGTACTATAAAATGGATTTCACGCGTTCCCCTTGAATTTATACTGCCTCTGCAACGTACCTGCATTATAAGAAATCTATTTCATACTGTCAATAGGTTTTTCATATTTTCGTAATATATTACATATCCCATTTTTTCGGATATATTGCATTTTAGAAAAGAGGCACAAATATTCACGAATATTTGCGCCTCTTTTTGGACATATTGTATACTTTAAAATTTTGATTTTCGTCGTTTTTATTTCGTCATATTACTTGATTTTTCAATTTTTTTCGACATTTCAGCGGTTTTTCGGTATTTATTGACAATACTCGATGCGCCGTAACATTTTTGTAATATATTGTCATAATCATTCAGTGGTCAATTTTGCCATATTATTTACTGCTGTCAGCAGAGCATCAATGGACGCCCGAATAATGTCCACATCCACACCGGCTCCCCAGAACAGGTTCCCATCTGACTTTCTGCGAATACCTACATAAGCGATAGCCCGGGAACTGGAACTTTGTTCCAGAGCATGTTCCTCATAAGTTACCAGATCATACTCTAAACGATAGTGTTTCTTCAGCGCATTGCTTACCGCGTTCAGACGTCCGTTACCGGAAGCAATGATCACGTTGGTCTTATCGCGATAGGTGGTGGTCACTTCCGCAATGATACCGTTGTGCTGTTTAAAATGCACCTCCGAAATATTGTAAGGTGAAACAACATTTTCAAAGGTTTCTTTAAACAGTCGGAAAATCTCATCCGGAAGGAGTTCTTTATGTGCAGTGTCCGAAGCTGATTTCGCAACGTATCCCATAGCCTCCCTCATCTTCTTCGGAAGTTTCAGGCCATAATGCTGCTCCAGAATATAGCCTACCCCGCCCTTTCCGGACTGACTGTTAATGCGGATCACATCCGCGTCGTAGCAGCGGCCGATATCAGTAGGATCAATGGGCAGATAAGGAACTGTCCACAGATCGCTCTTTTTATCTTCTCTATATTTCATGCCCTTTGCGATAGCATCCTGATGCGATCCGGAGAATGCCGCAAACACCAGCGCTCCGCTGTAGGGGCTTCTCTCATCCACTTTCATTCCGGTATACTGTTCATATTTTTCACATACATCCGGCATATTGCTAAAGTCAAGCTGGGGATCTACTCCCTGTGCGTACATATTCATAGCCAGGGTCACAATGTCCACATTGCCGGTGCGCTCCCCATTGCCAAACAGTGTACCTTCGATACGATCCGCTCCGGCCAGAAGCCCCAGTTCTGCATCCGAAACGCCGCATCCCCGGTCATTGTGAGGATGAAGGGAAAGAATCACATTCTCCCTGTATTTCATATTTTCACTCATATACTCGATCTGACTGGCATAAACATGCGGCATGGACATCTGAACTGTGCTGGGCAAGTTGATGATCGCTTTATGCTCCGCCGTAGGCTGCCACACATCAAGGACAGCATTGCAGACTTCCAGCGCGTATTCCGGTTCAGTTCCGGTGAAGCTCTCCGGACTATATTCAAACTGATAATTTCCTCCGGTCTCCTCCGTCAGATTTTTCAGCAGCTTCGCGCCATCCACCGCAATCTTGAGAATTTCTTCCTTAGATTTCGCGAATACCTGTTCTCTCTGCGCCAGGGAAGTGGAATTGTAAACATGAACTACTGCTTTCTTCGCGCCTTTCAATGCCTCAAAAGTCTTTCTGATAATGTGTTCCCTGGCTTGAGTTAACACCTGGATCGTCACATCATCCGGAATCATATCCCGTTCAATCAACGCCCGCAGAAAATTATACTCAGTATCCGAGGCAGCCGGAAAGCCAACCTCGATCTCCTTAAAACCAATCTTTACCAGCAGCTGAAAGAAATCCAATTTTTGTTCCAGTGTCATGGGAACTACCAATGCCTGATTTCCGTCCCTCAGATCCACGCTGCACCAGATCGGGGCTTTTTCGATATACTCTTTTTCCACCCATTTGGCGGAAGATACCGGCGGCATAAAATACTGCCGGGTATACTTTCTGTGATTCATCATTTCTAATTCCTCCATTTTCTAAATTATCACTTCAGGAAAATCTCACCATTCGCATAATGCAAAAATTCCGCCTCATTATGGCATGTGCCACAAGAGACGGAAGATTATTTATCTTACGCGGTACCACTCCTATTCGTGAAAAAATCACGCGCTCTACGGATACGGGTGCGAAACCTTATATCCTGCCCGGATAACGGTCGGGAAACCGTCTGCGCCTACTATTCTATCGGAAGTTCGGGCAGCCGCTCAGAGGTCAGTTCTCAATGTCCCTTCTGCTGTCTCACATCAACCGACAGCTTTCTGAAATCCAAGACAAAGGTACTACTCCCCATCACTGCATTTTCCTGATAACGACTAGATAAACAATACCATTTACTTGTTAAAATGTCAAGAGGATCATTACTTCTTTCCCTCACGCATATACTGAACAAAACCTTGAAAAGAGAATTGTCTTGAACGAACACTATCCATTTGTCAACCCACCGCTCCCCTATGGCTACAACGCCTTAGAGCCCTTTATCGACGAAAAAACTATGGAGCTGCACCACAACCGGCATCTCCAAACTTATGTGGATAACCTGAACAGAATATTAAAAAACTACCCGGAGTATCATACCCTCTCCCTGGAAGGGCTATTATTCTACCTGGATTCTCTGCCTGAGGAGCTTCAGACCCCGATTAAAAACAACGCTGGTGGCGTCTATAACCATATTTTTTTCTTTTCCAATATGAAAAATCCGGCAACACAAACACCAGCACTTCCCTGCAATTCTTATATCAATACTGTCTATGGAAGTTTCGATGCCTTTCTTAATGCTTTCCGAGCCGCAGCCATCTCCGTATTCGGCTCGGGGTATGCATGGCTGGTGATGGACGTCTTCGGAAGGCTGAAGATCATAACTACTTCTAACCAGGATTCTCCTCTGCCCCTGCGGCTGAAGCCAATTTTGAATCTGGACGTCTGGGAACATGCCTACTACTTGAAGCACTACAACCAGAGAGATGCCTACATCACCGACTGGTTCCATGTGATCGACTGGGATAAAGTCAGCAGGAATTGCAGTAACCCCTTCCCGCTATATTAAGGAGCACAACAGCTCCCTTAAAGAAGCCGGTATCTGGAAAGGCAGGCCAGGATCTCCTGAATCCTGACTTCCGATGCCGGGCCTGCTCCGTAATTTTTAGGGGTCATGGAAAGAATGCCGTCTCTTTCCAGTTTTTCCGCCGCTTCCATCGCCAGCACAACAGCGCTCTTTTTTCCATTAGTCAAACGCCCCAGAATATACTGCATGACATATCCCAGCGCTGCTGTCTGGCTCTCATCTACAATCTGTTCCAGATAGCGCAGATCAATTTCATCCCGATCCAGGCTCAGGGTGTCCCACCCATGAACGCGCACTTTTTCTACCGTTCTGGTTCGGACAGGTCTCTTCACCCAGACTTTCTTTTCCGCTCTGTTTTCTGTCAGAGTCACAGCCAGCGTTTTGGCCTTCTCCGTCACGTCCAGCGTTTTGTAACAATCCATCTGAAGCACAGTATCTGCCGCCGACAGATAATCCCCCGAACTTCCTGCCACCAATACCGTTGAGATTCCCAGATCGAGGTAAAGGCTCCTTATTTTTCGGATAAAGGGTGTGATCGGTTCTTTTTCATCAGATACCAGTCGCGCCATCTTATCATCTCTTACCATGAAATTAGTGGCGGAAGTATCCTCATCAATCAAAAGAACCTTGCTGCCTGCAGCCAAAGCCTCCACCGTATTTGCCGACTGCGATGTACTGCCGCTGGCATTCTCTGTGGAAAAACGGGTAGTATCCGCTTTTGTGGGCAGATGATTGATGAACATGGAAATATCTACCTCATGGATACACCTGCCTTCCTCAGCCCTAAGCTTAAAAGCAGTTCGGTCAGTAATCACATACTCCCTTCCATCTCCGGCAATATGATTATACACACCACGCTCCAGCGCCTTTAAAAGAGTAGATTTTCCATGAAAACCGCCTCCTGCTATAACGGTAATTCCTCTGCGGATTCCCATGCCGCGAAGGGTTCCTCTGTGAGGAAGCAGCAGCGTTATTGCCAGGCTGTCCGGGCTTTGAAAAGCCACTGCCTCACGCATCGGCCGCTGGGAAATGCCGCTCTCCCTGGGCAGAATCGCCCCGTCCGCCACAAACGCCACAAGTTCATGACGCTCCAATTCCTCCCGGATAAAGTGCTGATCGTCTGCCAAAGATACCGTCTGTTCCAATTCTGCCAGCATCGTCTTCTGTATATGGAAAGTGCGCTCCGCCACGTTCGGAAGAAGTTCAAATAAAATTTGCATCAATTCCCCTGCCGCAATGGTACGTCCGTACGCCGGGAAGCCCACTTCGATTCTTGCCTCAATCCACTCCTCAGAAATCTTCATAGAAGAACGCTCCAGAATCTCCTGTCCCGTGCGGCAAGCTGTAACCATGCCGCTTTTCCCTGAACCCTTTCTGCTGCCGTCCGATGCTGCCCGGATCATTCGGTTCAGTCTGCGCAGAAGATAATCCTCCACCGCAACCCTGCGGTGTCTGTTCTGAAAATATTCCGGTTTAATATTTCCTTTATTCCGATAGCAGATGCGCACTCTTGACGGAGTGGCAAAAGGATCCCCCTGCACATGATCGATGCACAGACGATATGTCCCAAAATTGTATTCCCCTTCCAATATTTTATATGCCTTGTATCCTTTATGGTCGATCTGGCGAAGCTGTGTTCTTAATTTTTCCATTTTCTTTCCTTTCTGCCAACATTAAAAAATCCCTTACGCAGCCCTGCGCATACTAAAGAAACCTTGTAAACATCATGTCTACAAGGTTTCATCCTGCCGGCGGTGGGACTTGAACCCACACGTGGTTGCCCACAACAGATTTTGAGTCTGCCTCGTCTGCCATTCCGACACGCCGGCTCACTCCGCTCTCACAAGCGAAGTTCATTTTAACACAAATCATTCCAAAAAGCAAGTTCAATTTTTCATGCTTTCTATAACACTATTTGCTGAGGAAACGGTACGCCTCAAAACAGTCCAAGGTGGCAAAGTAATCCTTCGGTGTTTCTGCGCGGCGGATCAACTGGGTGGTTCCGTCCTCCTTCAAAAGCACCTCCGCGGACTTTAATTTTCCATTATAATTATATCCCATAGAAAAGCCGTGGGCTCCGGTGTCATGAATCACCAGCAGATCTCCCGTCTCAATCTCCGGGAGTTCGCGGTCAATGGCAAACTTGTCGTTGTTTTCGCAGAGAGAGCCTGTAATATCATAAGTGTGATCTGCAGGGGCATTCTCCTTGCCCAGCACCGTAATATGGTGATAGGCGCCGTACATAGCCGGACGCATCAGGTTTACCGCGCAGGCATCCACTCCAACATACTCTTTATAAGTATGCTTTTCGTTGATGGCCTTAGTCACCAGACATCCGTAAGGTCCCATCATAAATCTTCCCATTTCAGTGTAGATCGCGATATCCCCCATCCCTGCAGGTACCAAAACCTCTTCATATACCTGTCGGACGCCCTCACCGATAGCTAAGATATCATTGGCTTCCTGCTCAGGACGGTAAGGAATTCCCACACCGCCGGAAAGATTGATAAATTTAATCTCTGCTCCTGTCTCGTTATGGAGTTCTACCGCCAGTTCAAACAGAACTTTTGCCAGCAGCGGATAATATTCGTTCGTCACAGTATTGCTGGCCAAAAATGCATGGATACCAAATTCCTCCACACCCTTTTGTTTCATCATCCGAAATGCTTCTGCAATCTGCGCTCTCGTCATTCCGTATTTCGCGTCTCCCGGATTATCCATAATGCCATTGCTCATCTGGAACACACCGCCCGGATTATAACGACAACTCATAACTTTTGGCAATTTCCCCAAAACCTTCTCTACGATTTCCACATGGGTAATATCGTCCAGATTGATAATGCCTCCCAGCTCGTCTGCTTTTTTAAACTCCTCCACCGGAGTATCATTGGAAGAAAACATGATGTCCCGGCCCTTTGCGCCCAATGCTTCCGACAACATCAGTTCTGTCATGGATGAACAGTCACATCCGCAGCCATATTCCTGCAAAATTTTTATCAGAAACGGGTTGGGATTTGCTTTCACCGCAAAATATTCTTTGAAACCTTTATTCCACGCAAACGCCTCTTTCAAACGCTTTGCGTTTTCACGAAGTCCCTTCTCGTCATACAGGTGAAAAGGGGTCGGATACTCTTTCACGATTTCCTGTGCCTGTTCCAATGTCACAAATGCTTTTTTCATAACTTTCCTCCTGGATGTACACTTGCATGCTTTATCATGATAAAGCGCCGTTACCACTATAATGCATGGAAACGTTTCTGTCAACCTTATTTTTAACATCCGGTTTATTGAAACATACTTTCCACCCGGTGTTTTCCATCCGTCAGATGGTTGTACTGGAGAATATTGTAATCGTTAAGCATTGTGCCGTACACTTCATCTTCTTCCGTGTAAGTATGATATGTTCCATCCTTGTCTATGTACGTCCCGGCACAGATCACCGGCAGCTGCTCTTTCAGGTCCAGCAGGAATTCCTGGTAGCAGGTCAAAGGAAGATGTAACTGTTTTAACAGAAAGGCTGCCAGATAGTTCACGCTGGTCAGTTCCATGGAATCATCTTTCTCCAATCCCATATTATCCCAGATCACATAGGGAACCTGATAAGATTTCTGATTTTCTTCCAGGGAATCCTCCAAATTATATCCGGTCACCCTGGCAATCACATTGCTGACGTAATCAGAGGGCAAATGATCTCCGAACATAATGATTATCGTGGGTTCTTCCACCTTTTCAAAATATTCAATGAGATTTTTAAACGCGTCATCCGAAGCACGGATCAGGGTCAGATAATTCTGCGCCGCTTTTACGCTGGTGGTAACGGAAGAGTAATCTGTCAGCTTGATCTGCGTTTCCACATCGGGATCTTCCTTGGAGTAAGCGCTGTGATTCTGCATTGTAACTTCAAAAATAAACTTGCGTTCCTCTTCTTTTTTATTTTCAAAGACTTCTATAATTTTTTCAAAAGCAGACTCATCACTGACGTAGCTTCGTATATAATAGGGATCCTGAAAGTCCGTCATATCCAAAAACTCCTCAAATCCCAGTTTAGGATACACTGTATCACGATCCCATCCGGCCGCGCGGTACGGATGGATCGCTGTAGTGGAATATCCCAGACTTTTCAGGTGAGAAGTCAATGTCGGGACTTCATCTTTGATGTACTGCTGATACACCACGCTTCCGGTGGGCAAAAAGGCCATGGTATCGCCGCTCAAAAATTCATATTCTGTATTGGCTGTATTTCCGCCTTTCACTGAAACCATCAGATGACCGCTGGTGTAATCTTCCATCAGCGAATGGAAAAATGGCATATAGTCAACATTGGTATGGAATTCCCCCAGCACAGACAGATCGGAAAACGCCTCATTCATCACTACAATAATATTGGGCGCTTTCGCCAGATCCACAGAAGAACTCTGTTCCTCGTCCCTCTGTTCCTCAACTTCCTGCTGTATCTCTTCCACTTTTTTTACCGAATACCCATCCGGTTCTTTAATATTGATCAGGTATAGGTTTCCAAGAAACGCCGCCATAAAACCATTATTTCGATAGCGCACCCCGGGAGTGAATAGTGTCTGATCCATTCCCAGCCAATCCTTCACATCCTTTTTCTGAAGCGCCCCCACAGAAGCAATCAGCAGAACAAGACTCAACACAAAGGCAGGAATCCGAAGCGCAAGTTTTTTCGGCCGCAGCGTATTTTTGCGGGCGGTCAGGATTACAAAGGCAAAGCCGAAGGTGACAAACAAAAGCCGCCAGCTGATAGTGTAGGTATAGTTGTCCGCTACAGATGCCGCTGTCCCCAGCGAAAGCAGATCCCAGGGTACAATGGGAGAGGAACGGAATTCTATTACAAAGTAATTGGTGATACCAATGAGCATAACAGCAACAGAAGGTATCGTATACCCCAGTGAAAAGCTGCCCAGCAAAAAGGTCAGCATCAGATAAAACAGATAGAAAAATACGCAGTTCACCAGAGCCATCATGGGATACATTCTCCAGGGATCACAGGTATAGAACTGCAGGCCGTACATTGATAACAGGGGAAGGATCAGCGCGGTTATCACACTGAGGACCTTTCCAAATTTGTATTTCAGCAGTAAATAGGCTCCCGCCAGTAAAGAGAGTAAAATCCCCAGGGGCAGGTCATACCATTCTCCTCTCTCTGCAATAAAAGCAAGCACCGTAAAAATCAATAATAACATCGTAAGGATACTTGCCATGACTTTACTTTTTTTATCTTGTTTCCACATTTTTTTCCATCCTTTGTTCATTTACTGTTTTTGAATGTGTTCATGGCTGAACAGATGATCCTGGCAATACTCGTAAGTTCCATCGCATTTCGAGCAAAAACGAAATTCCAGATGATCTCCGTCCAGTTCAGTCCGTCCGCATACCGCGCACTTATGCCTTGGTCCATTTTTTGGCGCTGAGGATCTGACCGTTCGTCTGAATTCCTGTTTTCGGTGGATTTCTTTCGGCGAAACTCTTTTAAAGTTCTGGGTCATCAGGAAATAAATAACAAAGTTCATCAGAGAAGCCAGAATGGCAACTTTTCCGATCCAAACCACATTCAGGAATTCATAAATAATGAAGAATCCATACAAAAAGCCCATCCATTTCATCTTGATCGGGATGACAAACATAAGCAGCACTTCAATATCCGGATAAGTAAGGGCAAAAGCCAGAAAAATGGACATATTAATGTAATATGTGCTGAACAGCGGGCCGAACAATTTTCCGCCGCCCAGAATAACATACAACAGGAAAGACCCTAAAATCGTAAAGAGAATGCCTCCGAAGATATAGATATTAAATCGGAATGCCCCCCAGGTTCGTTCCAACGTCCTTCCTATGGAGTAATAAAAATACAGCATAACAATAGTAAACAGATTCAGACTGTCAGGCGGAATTAAGATCCAGGTCAGGATTCTCCATACCTGCCCACGCAAAATGTAATATGGCTCCAGTGTCAGGTAATTCAGAATGGCAGGTTGAAACGCCTCCAGAACATATCCCACAACATACAGCGCAATAATGATGGTAGGCAGATTGTAAACAGCATATCTGCCGAATTTTCGTTCCATCTTATTTAAAAAGTTCATGTCAATCCCTTCTTTCGTTTCCACGGGGACGCTTTATTTGTGCGTTTCCCCGTGGGCTCACTTAAAACATAATTATATGATTCCACATTTTATTTGTCAATGTTCTCCGAAATAGTTCACACTTTTTTCAGGTTTTCCCACGACAGCATTAACGTTTACCATTCACAGCTCCTGGGGATGCACAATTCATCTCCGACCTGCAGATTATAAACATCTACATACGGGTTTGCGTTCATGATCGACATCACTGTAACATGATATTTTTTCCCCAGAAGATACAGGGTATCCCCCGGGTCTATAACATGCAGGACGCCGCGGCAGCCGCCCATACCTGCGGACAAGCCGCCCCGCCGTCGGTTTTCATCTCCTCTCATTTTCTCACACAAGGTCTCCGCCTCCATAGTTCCTTTTCTTTTTATATTATGCAAAATAATGCCCGCAGTGAAATCAGGAAAACAGATTGTTGGTTGAAAATAAGTCTTTCATCAGATATAATGGGAACAATACTATGAAAATCAGAACGCGTAAGAAAGGAGCCAATTATGCCAGGTTCATCCTATGGAACTATATTTCGCATTACTACCTGGGGAGAATCCCACGGGAAAGGGATAGGTGTCGTTGTGGATGGCTGTCCGGCCGGGCTTCCTCTCTGTGAGGAAGATATTCAGGTTTATCTGAACCGCAGAAAACCGGGGCAGAACAAATATACTACCGCCCGCCAGGAAGATGATACCGTGGAGATTTTATCCGGCGTGTTTGAAGGAAAAACCACAGGCACTCCCATATCCATGATCGTATTTAATAAGGATCAGCGTTCCAGAGATTACAGCGATATCGCGTCCTACTATCGTCCCGGCCATGCCGATTTCACTTTTGATCAGAAGTACGGTTTCCGTGACTATAGAGGCGGGGGCCGTTCCTCTGGACGGGAAACCATTGGTCGGGTAGCTGCCGGAGCTATCGCCTGCAAGATATTAAAAGAACTGGGAATTACTGTAACAGCTTACACAAGATCCATCGGTGAAATCTCCTGCAAGCCCGAAAACTATGACTTCTCCCGTCTCCCAGGCAGCAGTCTTTGCATGCCGGATGCCGAGGCTGAGATACGGGCACAGTTATTCCTGGATGAATGCATCGAAAAACAGACTTCCTCCGGAGGAACGGTGGAATGTATCGTAAAAAATACTTTTGCCGGTATCGGAGAAACCGTCTTTGACAAACTCGACGCATGTCTGGGAAAAGCATTGTTCTCCATAGGCGCGGTAAAGGCAGTGGAAATTGGGGATGGTATCGCTGTCTCCAAAGCCCTGGGCCATGAAAACAATGACCAGTATATCTGCAAAGATGGTATCCCTCAAAAAGTTTCTAATCATGCAGGCGGTATTCTCGGCGGAATGAGCGATGGCAGCGACATCCTAATAAGGGCAGCTTTCAAGCCCACTCCCTCTGTTTCCCGGACACAGTCAGCCCTTACAAAGGACCAAACCTGCCGTGAGATCAGCATTCATGGCCGCCACGATCCCATCATCATCCCCCGGGCTGTGGTCGTAGTAGAATGTATGACCGCCCTGACTGTTCTGGATCTGCTTTTGCAAAACATGTCCGCCACCATGGATAACCTGCGAACCATATATCACAGAACATAAATATAGAGGCTGTTGCAATATGCAGGGTATGCATATTGTGCAACAGCCTCTATTTCCTATTGTGGGAACCTCTTCCTCAGGCCCTGCAGCAGTTCTCTTGGCATCAGAATATGATACCCCGCGGGATTCAGCAGAAATCCTTTGGCCTCTTTAGCCAACACTTTGGGCAGATCCGCGTACGGCACTACCAATGCTTTTAGTTTTCTTCCGCGACTGAATTTCTGGAATTCCAGCAGATCCGTAAAAATAGGCTGAAGCACTTCATCATTCTTATTCTTTAGTATCGGCATACGATACTTTCTCCCTTTTAACTTCACCTCATCCGGCTCCGGCCCTTCATTCAATTCCACCGCCACGATATATCTGCCCTTTACCATATTTGCAGCCAGCTCTTCTTCCAATTCTTTCAGATTTTCTTTTTCTTCATTGGGAACCGGCCGTGCAGCTTCCTGCATAAAATAGATGCCCGTCAGCTGAAGTTGTGGATTCAGCACCGGAGCAGACCCATTTTTCAATTTTGAATAGTCCGGACGGTTAACCAGATCTTCCAGGGCAATGGTAGTGGTTGCTCCATCATCCACAAAAACAAGTTCGTTAACATCCATCGTGTACAGAGAAGAAAAGAACTGCAGAAATTGTGCATTCTTATATTGTACACCTCTTAACAGGATTTTCTTTTTTGTATACGATTTCGCGAATTCCTGAAGCAGTGTCTCATTCTCAAAGATCCAAACCTGATCGTTAAATGTCTCCGGGTCGCACACCACCAGGGGCATCCCAGTAAATCCGCAGTATGCCACTACCATAGTGGTTCTTTTCTGTATCTTTTTCACTAAAAAACTCTTATCGATCGTCATCTTCAGTCCTTCTCCTCTTCCAGTTCCTCCAGCAATATGGATTCTCCGTCTCTCCAGATACGTTCCAGATCATAGAACAGACGATTCTCTCTGTCAAAAATATGCACAATAATATCGCCATAATCCAGCAAAATCCAATTTGCTGTCTGATAACCCTCAATCTGCTTCACCGAATAACCGGCTTTGTGCAGCATCTCGTCCACATTGTCCGCCATAGCCTGTACCTGATTTCGGTTGGTTCCGGAGGCGATCAGGAAATAATCCGCCAATACGCTAACCTTTTCTATATTAATAACGCGAATATCCTCCGCCTTTTTATCCTCCAGCGCCCGGTAAGCAATCCCTGCCATCTCTCTTGCTTTTTTATCTGCCATACTTGGTTCTCCTTTTCCTTTTCTGTTTTAGGATCTAGCTGCAAAGTTCCTTATAATATACATACGCACTCTTTGTCATCTCATCCACTGCCCCGATTCCACTCTCCAAATACCGGAGGGTATCTCTCAGTGTCATATAGACCGCCTGATCAATATCTACAAAAGCAATATCCCGAATTTCATGAAGATGGGCCGCTTTATAGCGTGCCGGTTCAATATAATCCGCAAGAAAAACAATTTTTTCCAGCAGCGTCATATCCGGTTTTCCCGTGGTATGCCAGGTAATCGCCTGAAGGATTTCCGGATCTGAAACGTTATATTTGGTTTTTGCCAGATATGCTCCCAGCTTCGCATGAAGCAGAAATGGCGCCCCCTCCTCCACCTGGGTGACCGGAATTTTATATTTTTCACACAATTTCTTCTTTTTCTCGTTTGGGATGCACTTGGCACAGTCATGCAGCAATCCCGCTACTTGAGCCTTTTCCATGTCTTCCCCATAACGCATGGCCAGCGCTGCACTGGTATACATCACGCCCAAGGTGTGACAATAGCGATCTTCATCCAGCTCTTTCTGCAGCTTTTTCTGCAGCTTCATTATATTATACCGCTTCATCTTCTCTCCCATTATTCCAACTCACCGAAAGTCATTTTCTGTTTCCGGTATATATCCCTCTCACTGATATAGGAAAGCACTTTTCCCGGCACGTAATATCGGCAGCTTTTTCCCTCCGCCACCCAGGTTCGGATCGCATGTGAAGAAATATCAAGATTGGGTGTTTCCAGTTTTCGGATATCCGCGCTATATCTTACATTCAAACGGGCAATCTTTTCGTCTAATTGCTGCGCCGGCATATGATCGCGCACTGCTGCCACAATAACACATAATCTACAGATTTCCTGGGGATCTTTCCATGTTTCAAAATTTAACAGCGAATCCGCACCCATGATAAAATAATAATCAGTATCCGTATGGAGCGTTGTCAGCCGCTCCAACGTCTCCCTTGTATAATTGTATCCCTGTTCATGCATTTCTTCAAGAGACAGTTCAAAATGTTGATTTGAAGCGATCGCCCGCCGAACCATTTCTACCCGTTCCTCGTTGGAAGCTCCGTCCTCCCGATTCTGCTTATGAGGCGGATTCCCGGAAGGCATAAACAGAACCTTGTCCAATCCAAACTGTTGGTAAGCACTCTCACCCAAGATCAGGTGTCCAATGTGAATGGGGTCAAAGGTTCCCCCCATGATACCTACTCGTTTTCGCATGAATGCACCTCGTTATCTAGGAAGGAGGATTTTCTTTTTTTCATCCTTTCCCTCTTTATACAGTACGATTTTCTTTCCAATTACCTGAACCACCTGGGATCTGGTGCGCTCAGCCACAATCTGGGCCAGTTCCTTTGGGTCATCCAAACAATTTTGTAGTACGCTTATCTTGATCAGTTCTCTTGCCTCCAGTGCTTCTGCGATGGCCTCCGTATTTTCCGGGGTCAAGCTGTTTTTGCCAATTTGAAAGATCGGCTCCATCGTCATAGCCAGACCCTTTAAATAAGCTCTCTGCTTACTTGTCATCTTGTTTCCTCCGTTGTTTATGATCGTACCAAATTATACCATACCCTATTCCTTTTCACAACCCAAATTACAGATACACCGCATACTGCAGCTCGTTAAGCCACGTCGCTCCGCTTTTTCGTTCCATAGAAAGAGAATTAATTACGACTCTGCGAACTTTAAGCAGGTCTTCATCCGCTCCGCTTCCCGGCATCCTCATGGAGCTTACCGAACTAATCACAAAATACTCACCGTTTTTTTCTCCAAGATAGAACATAATGTGCCCCGAAAAATATAAGAGCGTTCCGGGAGTCAGTAAATCAAGCACTCCTTTTCGCTCTTCTTCTGTCATATCCGAGGTAAATGTGATTCTGCTGGCCGGAATCCGTATTTGTTCCTCTGCGTCCCTTGGCATATTTATTCCAAAGCAAGCCATCACTTCCTGCACCATGCCGGAACAATCTACAGATTCGTACATCCCGCCCCAACCGTAACGATTTCCGAGAAAAAGAAACGCCTGTTCCAGCAAATTTTCCGTTGTGAGCGGTAAATATCCCACACTTACCTTTTCTGTGATGGAAATCGTATCATAACGAACATTATAAGAACCATCCGCCGCTCTTACCGGCACTTCCACTGTATAACATCCCCATGTGCCGCCTTCTGCAAACTGTTCCCTTGCCTCTTCCTTTGTCAAGAGACGCAATCGGGTGCCCATCGTCAGCAGCTCTTTATTTATCTCTAGATAGATACGCGGAGATAATACAACCAGTGCGCTTTCCATTTCCTGCGCGCGCAGCCACTCCTCACGATTCGCGCAGACCGCGATATCTTCCGACAAAGCCCAGCCCTCATAATCATACATTATCACATGATAAAACATTCCGTCTTCTGTCTCTTCATCAATCAAAACCGGAGTGTTGATGCGGGCTGTGGTCAACTGATAGCGATCAAAATAAGGATCTGCCGGGTTCTCCCATACCGGTTCCAACACGGGTTCTGACTTGATATTTGTGCGTTTCACGCAAATTCCATACTTCAATCCGCTTATCTGAGTTTCACTGTATTGCTGTTCATCCCACAAATTATTTGCCAGCTTTTCGGAGGACATCAAAATTGCATGATTTAACTGCTTAATTTCTTTTTCCGACTTTATCACCGCATCTAAATCCTGTAATGAGTTTGTCCAAAACTCCGAATAATACATTTCCGCCGTTACTCCTGGCGCAAAGGATGCATATCCTGATATGGTTTCTTCAGCAGCGACGGCAGGAACTTGCCGTTCTCCATAGGAACCAAATACAATGACAGTCACCAATATTACGCTAACTATTATTATGTGAAATATTCTTTTCCTTTTCATTTCCGTTATTCCTAATTTTTTGTTTCGCCTTTTTTCTCTCTTCTTTTGCTAGTTTTCGCAGCGCTTCAATATCCTTATCTGTCAGTTCTTCGCCGCCGTTATAAATGCCAATAATTCCATTACGGTTCTGCAAAAATGCCAGAAAAGCTCCCACCAGAAGCATAGCTAAAGCGATATAGTCCACCACCGTTTGACCTTTGGAGCCATGCGGCATATCTTCTGCAGTGTATATAAAATAAAAAGCTAAAATGTAACATATCCAGGATAGTTTGCCATAAGTTGTCAACATTTTTCCTCCAATCCGACCAACGCAAAATTCTGTGGTACATATTATATGGTTTTTATTTACTTTCTTATTCCTATTGTAATTTCATATATGCAACTTGTCAAATGTTTTTATTCGACAATCACCCTATTTACATAATTAATATTTATATATACAAATATAAGATTTGCTTTAAGGTCAAACTGGAATTTTTTCCTATGTTGCAGAAAGGGACTGTCACCCGGACAGCCCCTTCTCTCCTATTTTTATACAGTGTGATTCTTCGCAATATACATCGGATAGGTATCAGTACCTTTCATTTCTTTACCGGCACTAATTTTAACATTTTTATCTGAAATCAGATATTCCAGATTAGCACCCTCTTCCACCACTGTATCCTGCATCAGGATACAGTTCTTTACCTTGGCACCTTTTGCTACCCGAACGCCTCTGAACAGAACACTGTTCTCCACTTCCCCTTCAATGACGCAACCATCGGCAGCCATGATATTTTTCACCACAGCCCCCTGAATATATCTGGTAGGATTATCATCACGGATCTTAGTGTAGATGGGCGCTCCGGCAAAAAGAGCGTCCAGATTTTTGTCGTCCAGCAGACGCATATTCTCATCAAAATAACTCTTTATGCTGCAAATACGAGCCACGTATCCATCAAATTTGTATCCCTGTATATTAAGATCGCCAATTTTCTTNNNCAGACGCATATTCTCATCAAAATAACTCTTTATGCTGCAAATACGAGCCACGTATCCATCAAATTTGTATCCCTGTATATTAAGATCGCCAATTTTCTTCAAAAGAACATCCCGTTCAAAATAAACCTGCCCCCTAAGGTAAGCTGTATTGATCAGATCGATCAGAAGTTCACGGTCAACCACATGGATGTTCATTCCAAAGTTCACTACTCCCAAGGTTTTAGGATTTATGATAATGTCCGTTACCCGGCCATCCTGTACATCCAGAGTATAATAAAAGCCCCTGGCATTGGAGGTATCCTGAAGGATGCGTTCCGGAAGTTCCTGCTCATTATAAGCAATGGTTACGTCTGCACCGCTGGCTATATGAGCATCGATCATGGCTCTGAAATCAAAATTAGCTGCAATATTCGTGTCGACCATCACAACATACTTTTCCTTCTGGGATCTCAGAAAATCCAGAATGTTTCCCAGCGCATCCACATGTCCCACATACAGTTTAGACTCTCTCTCCGCATTTGGGGGGAATATATTCAGTCCGCCGTTTTTTCGCACCAGATCCCATTCGCGCCCGGAATCGAGATGATCCATCAGAGAATGGTAATTCTTCTTCACCAGAACAGAA
>CACYXH010000009.1 GCA_902778245.1 uncultured Lachnospiraceae bacterium
TTAGGAGGCGCTTGTTATATCCATTTAACTAAGGAAACAAATGTCTATCATTTTCATTATATCAAATATCCCCAAAGATGAAAAGAACTATTTTGGAAAATTTATTCTGCCCTGCAGCCAGATCGATCCTTTAAACCTTCTTCCAATCTCGGGATCTCCCAATAAATCTTTTTTGTTAATACAGATATCAAAATACATCCCATTACACTCCACGTTCATCTGGTAAAGGGCTTCTTTTGTATAACTGTTATATACCTTTGTGTAGAAATTAATAATGCCCATAATCTGATACTGGTCGCATTCCATTCCATAGGGCATGAAAAATGTATCTACGATGGTAAAGACATCCTCACTCACCACCCGTCTGGACAGCATAGAATAAGTGTCCATATCATCGAGAGTCAAACTTTCTATTGCCTCCTGACTGCCATTTTTGGCGGCGGTTACCAGAGTACTGCGGTTACTAAAGGAATCTCTCTTTTCTTCTTTCTGAGTCTCATTTTCCTTGATGGGAAGCAAGATCATGCCATTCAGAGAGAGTCCGGAAAAAGTAGTAGTGACACGGTTTCCCTTCAAATGATTTAAAAGGCTCTCCTGTCTTAAATTTGCAGGATTTTGGAGATAGAAAATCAGAGAACAGCCCACTCGTCCGTCATCACACACTCCCACATAGGAATCACCGTTGGCACGCCGCTCCAAAGACAGATCTTCGGAACTGGTCTCTCCACTTCCGTTCAGGTAAGGAAAATAGTATTGGCGGTGAAAGCCATGTTCATCCAATTCACCGCAAAGTTTAATTCCGATCTCCGGACCAAAGCTCTTATCCATCTCAATAAAAGCCCTCTTTCCATCTTCCTCTTTCACTGCCTCACGATGTTGATAATTTTTGAAAACATCCTCCAACAACTCTTCCACATCATACTCTGTGGATATAGAGTCGCTAAACCCGATGGCTCTCAAAAAAGAATGCATGACTTCACCCCCTCGTATTCGGCCATAACCCCATTTCGTGCGGACATCAACGATTTTGACCTTTTTATCTTAACATTATATTATTTATCCTGTTTTACTTCTATGACTGTCTGTCCGCCCATATATGGCTGAAGGGCCGCCGGAATTTTCACGCTTCCGTCTGCCTGCAGATTATTTTCAAGGAAAGCGATCAGCATTCTTGGGGGAGCCACTACTGTATTGTTCAGGGTATGGGCAAAATATTTCTTTCCATCCTTCGATTTCACGCGGATACCCAGTCTTCTGGCCTGCGCATCGCCAAGATTAGAACAGCTACCCACCTCAAAATACTTCTTCTGCCGGGGAGACCATGCCTCCACATCCAGGGATTTTACTTTCAGATCTGCCAGATCACCGGAACAGCACTCAAGAGTACGCACCGGAATATCTAATGTACGGAAAAAATCAACGGTATTCTGCCACAGCTTATCGTACCACATAGGGCTTTCCTCGGGTTTGCAGACCACGATCATCTCCTGTTTTTCAAACTGATGGATGCGATAAACGCCGCGTTCCTCAATGCCGTGAGCACCCTTTTCCTTACGGAAACAGGGAGAATAACTGGTCAATGTATAAGGAAGTTTTTCTTCCGGATTAATGGTATCAATGAATTTACCGATCATGGAGTGTTCGCTGGTTCCAATCAGATACAGATCCTCCCCCTCAATCTTATACATCATCGCATCCATCTCAGCAAAGCTCATAACTCCCGTCACCACATTGCTGCGGATCATGAAAGGAGGCACACAGTAAGTAAAGCCTCTGCCGATCATAAAATCTCTGGCATAAGAGATAATAGAAGAATGCAGTCTGGCAATATCGCCCATCAGATAATAGAAACCATTTCCCGCCACTCTTCCGGCGGCATCCATATCAATTCCGTCAAATTTTTCCATAATCTCGGTATGATAAGGGATATCAAAATCAGGAACGACCGGTTCTCCAAAACGCTCAATTTCCACATTTTCACTGTCGTCCCTACCGATCGGTACAGATGGATCAATGATATTCGGGATGGTCATCATATTCTTTTTCAGATCAGCTTCGACTTCCTTTTCTCTGGCTGCCAGCTCTTCCATACGCTTGGCAAATTCCGCAACTTTCTTCTTCGTCTCTTCAGCCTCTTCTTTTTTGCCCTGGGCCATCAGCTTTCCTATTTCCTTGGAGATGCGATTTCTGTCCGCCTGCAGAGCCTGAAGTTCCTGCTTGATTTCCCGATTCTCTTTATCTAATTTTAAGACCTCATCTACCAAAGGCAATTTTGCATCCTGAAATTTATTTTTTATGTTCTGTCTTACAATATCAGGATTCTCTCTCACAAATTTTATATCTAACATTGTTTTTTCCTTTCTATGAGTTTCGTATTCACTCAAAGCAGGTAAACCTGCCGACTACCATAATATCACAGAAATTTTTGAATACCAAGAGTTCTTTTACATATCTCCAAGATAATTTACTGCCTGCCGGAGTGCTTCCTTTTCTTCCTGTCCTAAAACAATATAGGATTCACCTTTCACGATTTCTTTCACATATGTGTAGCATCCTTCTCTTCCATGGATCGCATTTAATACAAAACCTGTATTACTCTCATCCAACATAGCCAGGGCAAAACTCAATTTTCCCCCTACATCAGGAAAAGCGTCGTACTTAACAATACCTATCTTATTTGTGGTCCGAGAAAGAATTTCCTTGATGCGGTTAATTTCATTCGCCTGATTCTTGCTTACCTCAATCAGACGATCCACTTCAAGAAACTTTTGTGCAAATGCTTTTTCCAGTGATACCGCATCTTTACCACGCATAAATATGCGGTATCGTTTTAAAAATCTTGTCAATTTCATGGATACCCGAACCATATATAACAACACGAATACCATGATTGCCATTATGACAATGATGACAATCCCCGGATCAAATCCGAGAGAATCCAAAATCCTGCTCTGCATTATTTATTCTCCCCTTTATTCACTACTGTATTCTTTGTAACATATCATAGATACGTTCTAACTCATCATTTGAATAATACTCTATTTCTATTTTTCCTTTGTTATCTTTCCTGTGACTGACTGTCACTTTTGTTCCCAGAATAGCTTTCATTTTTTCTTCTATATCCTGATAAATATAATCATATGCCGTTTCTGCTTTCTCAGGTTTTTCTTCCTTTGTCTTCTGAAGAGATTTCATCAGTTTTTCTACATCACGAACACTCAGCTTTTCGTCAAACACCTGATTTGCAAGTTTCCACTGAAGATCCCCATCCTCAATGGCAAGAAGGGCACGGGCATGACCTGTAGTAATCATATCATCAATCAGCATTTGCTGAACTCTGGAATCCAATTTCAGCAAGCGCATAGAGTTTGTAACAGCAGTTCGGCTTTTTGACACACGTTCCGCCACTTCATCTTGTTTCAAATGAAATTCCGTTAGCAATCTTTTATATGCCTGAGCCTCTTCAATCGGATTCAAATCCTCTCTCTGAATATTCTCAATCAGTGAAATTTCCACAATCTGCTGATCTGTAAAATCCTTAATGATTACCGGAACTTCTTTCAAGCCCGCCATCTTTGCCGCGCGCCAACGTCTTTCGCCTGCTATTATTTCATAATAATCATTTCTTTTCTGTACCAGCAATGGCTGCAAAATCCCATACTGTTTAATGGATTCCGATAATTCCAATAAAGCGTCTTCATCAAATTTTTTTCTCGGCTGTTCCCGGTTTGGCTCTACCTCTGTAATTTTAACAAGAGTTTCAACCTTTTCTTTTTCGGACACTCTTTTTTCCGTTTTCGGCTTTGTGGTGTAAACAGGGATCATGGTATCTAAACCTTTTCCCAATCCGGTCTTTTTCACTGCCATTTTATTCTTCTCCTCTATGTATCACTTCTTCCGCCAATAATAGATAGCTCTCTGCTCCAGAGGATTTTGAGTCATATTCCGTAATTGGCATTCCATAACTGGGGGCTTCCGCCAATCTTACATTTCTTGGAATGATACTTTTATATATATTTTGATTTAAGTTACTTTTTACGTTTTCCACCACTTGCAAAGATAGATTTGTCCGGGCATCATACATAGTAAATACCACTCCTTCGATTTCCAAGTCGGGGTTCAATCTATCTGTTACCAGTTGAATTGTATGCATAAGCTGAGTCAATCCCTCCAATGCATAATATTCGCACTGAATTGGAACTAAAACTGTATCACCGGCACACATAGAATTAATAGTCAACAGGTTAAGTGAAGGCGGACAATCAATAATAACAAAATCATACTCTTCCTTCACCTGATCTAACGCCTTTTTCAATATAAATTCTTTTTCATCAATACCAATCAGCTCAATTTCTGCCGCCGCCAGATTAATATTGGATGGAATTACAGATAGATTCGGATAAACCTCTTTTATAATAGAATCCTCAATTTCACATTCTCCAAGAAGAAGTTGATAAACATTATTTTCCGCATTTTCTTTATCTACGCCCAATCCACTAGTCGTATTGCCCTGGGGATCCATATCAATTACAAGGACTTTTTTTTCTAATTTTGCCAAAGAAGCTGATAGATTAATTGAGGTGGTTGTCTTTCCAACACCGCCCTTCTGATTAGCAATCACGATTGTTCTTCCCATTAATTACTTATCTCCTTATGTCTTGGTACTTATATTGCTATTTGCGATGTATCTGAAAACATAGATTAGGAAACACATCAAGTGCTTTTTATTTATAATTTCTGGAACACCCACTGCCTTACAGAGGATTGCAGCCAATATGCTTGTAAACAATCCAAAGCGTTACGGCACGGCTTGTGAAGGAATAATGTTTGATGAAAACGATTGGTTTCTGACTGAAGCTTTGCAAGTTACGTGCTCGGACGAGGAGCAAACGTTTTTATTGGGAACGATGTCCGGGCAAATGTAACGCAGCAAAGTGAAGGTAGGAAACTATGTTTTCAGCAGGCATTATTCCTTACAAGCCGTCATTACGCAGTGGGTGTATATATAAATTCTACTTTCAAAACCAATGAAAAAAATATTAAATATGATTCAATTTTCGGCAATGTTTCACGTGAAACATTTTTTCTTTGTTTCACGTGAAACATTACTTTTTAAAGCATTATACTAACTACTACTGGAAATTAATGCCTTCAAATAGTATTTCAGGTTGATCATTTCATTTTTGCATTGCGTACGATTTGTATTTAATAGATTTAAGCATTTATCTAGTCTTTTAAGTATTTTTTTCAATTCTTCCTTTTCAAAATCATTCTTTTTTTCAATTTCTTCATTAACGGAATCATGCGTAGTTATATTTTCCTTTTTAATTTCTGGATTATCTTTCTTTTTTTCTCTCACCTCCAAAAGCATTTCCTGATAGCGTTCTTCCTCTTCTTTGTTTCTTGTCAATTCATCCGTTAATTTAGCCTGCTCCTGACGTATATTTTCAATCTGTTTTTTAATTCCGGCGACTTTTAGACGAGTAGAATTTTCAGAGTTTCTTGGAGAAAAGAATTCAATACCTACATCTTCTTCTTTCAGAAGATTTTCTATTATATGATTACAGCTTTCTTCTTCCATGTGTAATTTTTTTAGTTGTTCGCTCAACCTATAGAATTCTTCATCATTATTTTCCAACTGCTCCATAATATATTGATCAAGCAATTCTCATCACCTTCTATCGTTTTTACTTGTAACTTTCTTACTTTTAGTTTATACTATATAAATAAGAATGTAAAGGGGAGGCAACCGAAATGTCAAAACTAAAACGTAAAATAAAACATCTATTTGTTTTTAATACTCTTGCACTAGGGACTATGTATGCTGTAAACCGCATTATTTCTTCCTCTGCAATTATAAAAAATATTCTAAGCTCCAGAGTTGGAAAGTATTACTCCTGGAGACATGGAAATATATTTTACAGAAAAATCGGTTCCGGTTCTCCGCTATTGCTAATTCATGATTTAAATTGTATTTCTTCCGGATTCGAATGGTCTCAATTGGAATATAAGTTGAGTAAAAATCATACGGTTTATACTATTGACCTTCTGGGATGCGGAAGATCAGACAAACCTGGATTTACTTACACCAGTTATCTCTACGTTCAATTAATTTCAGATTTTATTAAAAATGTTATTGGCGAGAAGTCAGACATTGCAGTTACCGGCCTCTCCAGTTCTTTTGTTACTATGACAGCTTACAGTAATAAAGATATTATTGGAAAAATTATTATGATCAATCCGCCAAGTTTTAAACAGCTGAGTCAAATACCGGATGACCGTTCAAAAATTATAATGGGAATTTTAAGCATTCCCATTATAGGAACTTCAATTTACAATATTAAATTCTGCCGTCAAAATGTTGAATATATCCTCACAGAAGATTTTGTCTACAATCCCTTCCAAATTCAACAGAAATATGTAGACGCTTATTATGAAGCTGCTCATAGAGGACATGGAAGTGGAAAATATCTGATGGCAAGTCTTGACGGGTGTTACTTAAATGTGAATATTATAAATGCATTAAAAAACGTCCAAAACGATATGATTATAATCTATGGAACAAAATTGAAAAATGAAAAAGAGATTGTGGAAAGTTATCGCAAAATAAATCCTAACATTTCCACAATCCCATTATCTGAGACAAAGTTTCTTCCACAACTAGAAAACCCAGAGAAATCTTTTTCCAGTATCGAAAAATTCTTATTATAACTAAACTAAAGGTTCTTTTGAAGGCAACCCGGCCTTTCTTGGATATTTTGCCGGTGTTGCTTTCTTTTTTTCAATCAATATCAGTGATCGTTCAATATTACTTTCAGGAAGAGAAAAACATATCTTATCTTTAATCTCTCCACCTAAGATTGTAATGGCATTTTTTGCGTCAATTAATTCTGTATCGATATTTGTCGATTTATAAGAAATAAAATATCCTCCGCATTTTACGTAGGGCAGACAATACTCAGACAAAGAAGATAGATTTGCAACTGCTCTTGAAACGCATAAATCAAAGTTTTCTCTGTATTCTTTTTTCTTAGCCAGTTCTTCTGCCCTTCCATGTACAACAGTTATTTTATTAAATCGACATTTATCGATGATATCTTGTAAAAATTTTATTCTCTTATTCAGAGAATCTAACAGAACAAACTCTATCTCCGGATAGACTATTTTCAATGGAATTCCTGGAAATCCTGCCCCCGTTCCTAAATCCAAGATTTTATCTATATGTCCCATATCTATAACTTTTACTATAGAAAGGCTATCCAGAAAGTGTTTTACTAAAACGTCCTGAAATTCTGTAATTGCAGTAAGATTCATCACTTTATTTTTCTCTATCAAATTTTCGTAATAAAGAATAAATTGCTCTATTTGCTCATCCGATAAATTAATTCCAAAACTTTCACAACCATCCACCAGAGGTTTTATATTGTAATCCACTTTATTCCTCCGTAACATAAAGATATTTATACCAGCTCAATTTTCCTTCAAATATACTAACAATACCGAAATATCGGCCGGTGAAACTCCCGAAATACGGGATGCCTGACCGATAGAGATAGGACGTATAGACTTTAATTTCTGTCTGGCTTCTATGCGCAGGCTTGGTACCTGATCATAATCCAAATTTTCCGGTATTTTCTTTCTCTCCAGTTTTTTAAATTGCTCTACCTGCTTTCGCTGTCGTTTTATATAGCCATCATACTTTATTTCTATATTTACCTGATCTCTCACTTCTTTGGAAAGCTCCGGACGATTTTCATCTATCTCAAAAAGCATATCATAGTCTAATTCCGGTCGTCGGATCAACTCACCGATAGTTGCGGAAGTTTTTAATAGAGTACTCCCATGTTTTTCGAGAAATTCCTCCACTTTCCGGGTAGCCCCCACCACAGTCTGCTCTACGCGCTGCATTTCTTCCTGTATCTGATGTTGCTTTTTTATCAGTTTCTGATATCTCTCTTCAGAAATTAACCCTACCTGATGACCTTTTGGAGTTAATCTCATATCCGCATTATCCTGACGGAGCAAAAGACGATACTCGGAACGTGAAGTCATCATACGGTACGGTTCATGATTTTCTTTTGTCACCAGATCATCTACCAATACACCAAGATAGCCTTCTGACCGGTCAATAATCAATGGTTCTTTTTTCAGCACATACATAGCTGCATTAATTCCTGCCAAAAGCCCCTGAGCCGCTGCCTCTTCATATCCAGAACTTCCATTAAACTGACCACCGCTGAACAGTCCTTTTATTTTCTTAAATTCCAGTGTTGGCAGAAGCTGCATGGCATTAATACAGTCATACTCAATTGCATAAGCATTCTTTACAATTTTGGCGTTTTCCAATCCGGGCACCGAACGATACATAGCCATCTGTACATCTTCCGGAAGCGAGCTGGACATTCCTCCGATATACATCTCATTTGTAGATAACCCCTCAGGCTCAATAAAAACCTGATGACGGCTTTTATCAGCAAAACGTACCACTTTATCTTCAATAGAAGGACAATAGCGGGGGCCGGTACCCTCGATCATCCCGGAATAAAGCGGGGAACGATCCAAATTTGCCCGAATAATGCGATGTGTCTCTTCATTCGTGTAGGTGAGCCAGCAGGAAGCCTGTTCAATCTGAACATCCTCCGGATCTGTCTCAAAAGAAAAAGGAACTATATTCTCATCACCAAACTGTTCCTCCATCTTGGAAAAATCAATCGTCCTCTTATCAATTCTGGCCGGGGTCCCTGTTTTAAACCGGTACATTTCTATTCCATGCTCTTTGAGGGAATCTGTCAGATGATTGGCTGCCTGAAGCCCATTAGGACCTGTATAATTACTTACATCTCCGTAAATACATCTAGCTTTGAGATAGGTTCCTGTACAAAGTACACAAGCCTTGCAGTGATAAATAGCACCGGAATATGTTTTTACCCCTATAATTTTATCATCCTCAACTATAATATCCGTCACTTCCATCTGACGGATCGTCAAATGGTCCGTATTCTCCAATGTCATTCTCATCTGGCGGCTGTATTCTGCCTTATCCGCCTGTGCGCGCAGTGAATGAACCGCAGGACCTTTTGATTTGTTCAGCATTTTTGACTGAATAAAAGTCTTATCAATATTTCGTCCCATTTCTCCGCCCAGAGCGTCCACTTCCCTTACCAGGTGACCCTTAGAACTTCCTCCAATATTGGGATTGCATGGCATCATAGCAATACTTTCCACACTGACTGTAAACAATATCGTCTCCAGACCAAGTCTGGCGCAGGCCAAAGCCGCTTCACTACCGGCATGTCCCGCACCTACAATAACAATATCCACATTTTCTTCCAAATGATTTATTTTTTCTATATTCATACCTGCACCAAACTCAATTTTACTATAAGTATTTATTTTCCCATACAGAATTTACTGAATATTTCATTTACCAGGTCTTCTCCTACCTTTTCTCCAGTGATTTCACCCAGTGCTTCATAAGCACTCATCAGATCAATAGAGAAAAAGTCCTCGGGCATCCCCATCTGAATACTTTTATCCACCTGTTTTAAATTTTCCAGTGCCTCTATCAACAAATTTTTCTGCCGAATGTTGGTTATATACACTTGGTCATTAAAAGAAATTTCCCCCTGATAGAACATTTCTTTTACACTATTTTCTAATTCATCAATTCCTGTCTTCTTTCTGACTGAGATTGGAATTATTTTATGACTTTCTACTTTTTTTCTCAGTAGTTCTACTGTAGTAATGGAATCCAGATCCGTTTTATTTAGTAAAATAATTGATTTTTTTTGCTGAAGAAGCTTAATGATTTGTTCATCATTATCATCCAACTCCGTAGAAGAATCTACCACATAAATAATCAGATCCGCATCCTTTGCATATTCTCTGGCACGCTCTACACCGATTTTCTCAACAATATCCTGTGTATCCCGGATACCTGCAGTATCAACGATATTCAACGTAATTCCATTCAAATTGATGGTTTCGGTCAGTATATCTCTGGTAGTTCCTGCAATTTCTGTTACAATAGCCCTTTCTTCACCCACCAGAGTATTCAAAAGAGAAGATTTTCCAGCATTGGGTTTTCCTACAATAACTGTCTTAATTCCCTCTTTTATGATTCGTCCGTTCTCAGAAGATTCTATTAGATGAGAAATTTTTTTCATCCATCTTTCATTTTCTTTTGTTAATCTATCCGGATAGCCATCCAAACTGATGTGTTCCGGATCATCCAAAGCTGATTCAATAAAAGCAATATGATAGATGATCTCTTTTCTCAGGGAAATCAAAGTCTCTTTCACCGCACCTCTTAGCTGGCTTAAAGAACTTTTTAGAGCATACTCATTTTTTGCCTGTATCACATCAATAACAGACTCTGCCTGGGACAGATCAATCCTGCCATTCAAAAAGGCACGCTTCGTAAATTCTCCCGGCTGTGCGGGTCTTGCTCCATAGCGAATCACCGTTTCCAGAACACGCTTCATGGCAAACACTCCGCCGTGACAATTAATTTCCACCGTGTCTTCCGCTGTAAAACTACGGGGTCCTCTCATAAGCATTACCAAAACTTCGTCAATCTCTTCATCCCCATCATAAATAAAGCCATAATGTATCGTATGAGAAGACTGTCTGGAAAGAACTTTTTGATTTCCTTTTGAACGATATACCTTGTCTGCAATAGAAAAAGCATCTTCTCCGCTGATACGAACAATACCAATGCCCGATTCACTCACTGCGGTAGAAATCGCTGCAATCGTATCCCTACTCTGCATATCTAACCTCTATATAAATATTTTTTAACTGTTCAGGTAATCCGAAGCATTTACACACTATTCATCTTACAACAAAAGGGGCTGTTTTTCAACAGCCCCCCTCATACTTTTATTCTTGCGGTGTTTCTTCCTTTACTTCCTGAACATTCTTCTTCTGATAATAGTTCTTTTCACGTTTCTTCAAAGTAACTACTACTTTTCTGCAAGGTTCTTCTCCTTCGCTGTGAGTCGTCACATAAGGATCATTTTGAAGCGCGGAATGAATAATTCTTCTTTCGTACGGATTCATTGGTTCCAGATAAACCGGTCTTCTAGTTTTCTTTACTTTCAGGGCAATATTCTTCGCCAGGTTTTCCAGAGTAGCTTTTCTTCTGTCCCTGTAATTTTCCGTATCCAGCTTCACACGCACATAGGAAGATTTTCCTTTATTTACTACCAGACTTGTCAGGTACTGAATAGAATCAAGTGTTTGTCCTCTCTTACCGATGAGAACTCCCATATCATCGCCTGAAAGTTCAATATTCAGATTATCATCTGAATATTCCGCATGAATATCTACTTTCATATCCATAGTAGTAAATAAATTCTTCAAGAATTCTTCTGCTCTGCCCTCAGCTTCCTTTGGGTCCACTGGAGTCTTAGGAACTTTCGGAGCCTTCTCTGCTTTTTCTTTATTTTCTTTCACAGCTTCTTTCTTTTTCTCTGTGAAATCTTTCTTAGAATCTTTCTTTAAATTAATTACTATTACATCTTTTGTTTCTTTCTTTTCCTCTTTTTTGAGTTCTTTGTTTTCTTTTTTTAATTCTTTCTCCGGCTTTTTAATTTCTTGCTTTTTTACGTTTTTTTCCTGTTTCTGAACCGGTTTTTCCACTTTTTCAGACTTCTTTGTTTCTTTTTTCACAGAAGGCTCTTTTTTCTTATTGCCGAAGACCTCTTTTATGATGTCTTCTTCTTCTGTTTTTTTCTTCTTTGCTTCGATTACCGCTTTTTTTGCACCGATACCTAAAAAGCCCTTCGTTTCTTTCTCAATTACTCTATACTCAATATTATCGCTGCTGGTTCCAAGCTGAATGGAAGCTTCAATAATGGCATCTTCTACCGTTTTTGCACTTACTTTAATATATTCTTCCATTTTTTACTCCCTATTTTTTATTATGACTGTCGTTGTACTCTTTTACCATCATAGCCTTTTCTGCCAGACTTCCCGGCTTCGCATATTTCTTTGTGGAAGTATTCTCAGGAATATTTGAGATTTCCTTTTGAATATTGGCTTTTTTACTCCTGTATACAGTGTTATTGGTATTGTAACCTGTATCAATATTTCTGGTGGAAATCTTCGCATTATTGGTCATCTTCTGTGGAGGAAGTCCACGTTTTTCCCTCTTCTTGTTCGCTTTTTCCAGATTCTTCTGTAACAATTCATCCATATCAATTTTATCGATATGCTTGTTGATAACTACCTGCTGAATACTTCGAACCACTGCACCGGCAATCCAGTAGATACCCATACCTACCGGCAAAGTCAGACAGAATACTGCTGACATAATCGGCATTACCGTATTCATGGTCTTCATGGTGTTTGCCATATTGTTTTCCGCTGCAGGATTATTTCCATTCTTATCATTCGTTACGGACATCAGTTTTGCATTCAGCCACTGGGTCAGAGCTGCAAGCAGCGGTACCATCACCGCTCCTATCAGCATCAGGATAGCACCTGCTTTTGCCGCAGAAGTAATAATATTCATCGGTGAATCCGCAATATTCAGACCAAGAAAATTATTCATACTATCAATTTTCGTCTGAGTATTGTTGATTAAACTGGACAAATCCGGAAATTTTTCCGCCAGCGACGTCCAGTTGTCCGGTTTAAATTTATACAGGACATCAATAATCGTAAGATTTGTCATCTCTTTAAAAGATACATTTGATTTTGATGCTACTTCTGTAAGAAAATCCTGAGCTCCTGTGGTGACCATTAGCTTTTCAGCCAACGGCAGAAATGCTTCTTTTACACTATTCACATAAGCCGGAACATTCCAGATAACGCGGTAGAGCGCAAACAAAATAGGCATCTGTATGATCAGCTGAAGACAACTTCCCATAGGATTTACGCCGTATTTTGCGTAAACCGCCTGAGTTTCTTCATTCATCTTCATCATGGCTGCCTGATCGCCATTCTTACCCTTATATTTTTTCTGAATTGCCTGCAGCTCCGGATTCATCTTTGCAGACAATCTGGAAAATTTCTGCTGCTGAATTGTCAATGGAGTCAGAATCATATAGATGACGATGGTGAACAGTATAATACAAAGACCAATATTCGCCCATCCAATCTGAGACTGAACCCAGAATATTGCATTCATAATGTAGCCCAGAACACTGGCGATAGGACCAATTAAAAATGCGCTGCTTTTGGTTAATAACATATTTTTTTCATTCCTCCCAATTTTAAGGAACAGGATCATATCCGCCCCTTGAAAATGGATTGCATCGAAGAATCCTCCATGCTGCCAAAAATCCTCCCTTCAAAGCCCCGTGCTTTTCAACAGCTTCCAGACCATACTGGGAACAACAAGGATAATAAGGACATTTCGTGGCTTTTATTGGAGAAATATACTTCTGATACAATCTTATCAGTTTAATTAATATTCTTTTCAATTCTTATCATTCTTTTCTTTTTCTAATTCTGTTGTTTCATCCTTTTTCAAAATTCCATGAATTTTTGATAAATGAAGTAGTGCGCTCTCGATTTCAAAGAAATTTCTTTCTTTCGCACCTGGCCTTGCAATTACGATCATCTCAAGACCTCCAACGAATTTTTTTTCATTTAAACGATAACTTTCCCGTATCAATCTGGTAATATGATGCCTCACAACGCTATTTCCCACTTTTTTACTGACTGAAATTCCAATACGGTTTTTTTGGGCATTCCTTCCATCCTCCGCCTTTCGAAAAACGTACATTACCAGATATTTATTTCCATAAGATTTTCCGTTTCGATAGATAAACTGAAAATCACTGTTTTTTTTCAAGGATTCAGAAAACTCCATAGATAACTCCCTTTATAAAGGAAAAGACCACTTTTCGGTGGCCTATGCTGACAATACTTTTCTTCCTTTTGCTCTTCTGGCTGCTAAAACTTTTCTTCCGCCAGCAGTACTCATTCTTGCTCTGAAACCATGAACTTTCGCTCTGGATCTCTTTTTCGGCTGAAATGTCATTTTCATAGGTCTGACACCTCCTTTTCTAAACCAAATATCTATCGTATGTTGGTGTATTCTTTATATAGCATTTTAGAGAACATCACTTCGATTATATTAATAAAAGAGCCACAAGTCAAGTAATTACTGAATATTTTCAAAAACTTTTTATCCACATTTTGTTGATAAGTTGTGGATAAATCTATGATTTTATGTGAATTACTTTTTTTTCACCCATTATTTTTCTTTTACTTCTCCTGTTTTTCAAAAATTATAAATGTTTAAAACAAAATCGAGTTATACACAATCCTGTCATTTTTCTGTTTTTTCCTCAATTTTATGTCCCCTGTTCCTCAAATTTATCATTGATAAATTGCTTTGTTTGTTTTAATATTATGGTAGGGAAAAATGCGTTAAGGAGTAGTTTTACAATGGACCTCATCAGAGAAAAATGGGAAGATATCCTCTATACCGTAAAAGAAGAACATGAACTTTCTGATATTTCTTTTAAGACCTGGCTGCTTCCGCTTCAGGTCTACAGTGTCACCGATGAAGTAGTTACGATTCTGGTTCCATCCAAACAGATGGCCATTAATTATATAGAAAAGAAATATATGTTCCCGATCCGTGTGGCGATTGCTGAAATCACGGGGACTGAATATGATATCAGATTCGTTCTTCCGGAACAGGCAGAGGAAGAAGAAAGCGCGGTTTCCGGTTCTTCCCCTTCAAAAAATAAAATTAACAATATTGCCATTGAAAAGGCCAATTTAAATCCAAAATATACTTTTGACACCTTTGTAGTAGGAAATAACAATAAATTTGCTCATGCGGCTGCATTAGCCGTGGCGGAATCCCCCGGAAAAATGTACAATCCCCTATTTATATACGGGGGAGCCGGACTGGGTAAGACTCACCTAATGCACTCCATTGCGCATTTTATTATATCGCAAAATCCCAACAAAAAGGTTCTCTATGTTACCAGTGAATCCTTTACAAATGAATTGATTGACGCAATTAGGAACGGAAATAATACAGCTATGTCTTCTTTCCGTGAAAAATATCGCAGTGTGGATGTTCTGTTGATAGATGATATTCAATTCATTATAGGAAAAGAGTCGACGCAGGAAGAATTTTTCCACACTTTCAATGAATTGCACGGAGATAACAAGCAGATTATCATCTCCAGTGATAAGCCTCCAAAAGAAATAGAAACTCTGGAAGCCAGACTTCAATCCAGATTTGAGTGGGGTATCCTTGCGGATATTTCTTCCCCTGATTATGAGACAAGAATGGCTATTCTTCATAAGAAAGAGGAGACCGACGGTTATAATATTGATAATGAAGTAATCCAGTTTATTGCCTCCAATATCAAATCTAATATACGTGAACTGGAGGGAGCATTAAATAAATTGGTTGCCTTAAGTCACCTGGAACATAAAGAGATCACAGTGCAGCTGGCAGAGGAAGCTCTGAAAGATATGATCTCTCCTGACAATAAACATGTGATTACGCCGCAGCTCATCATTGATACGGTAGCAGAACATTTCAATATTTCTCCCGCCGATATTATCAGCAACAAACGAAGCAACAACATTGCCGTTCCAAGGCAGATCGCCATGTATCTGTGCAGACAGATCGTGGACACGCCCTACAAAGAAATAGGCGAATATATGGGAAAGAGAGATCATTCTACTGTCATCCACGGAGTAAATAAAATCGAAGATGAGCTTAAAACCTCCGAAACTCTTCACAACACAGTAGAAATTATTATAAAGAAGTTGAACTCCAACTAAAATTTATCCACATTTTTATCCACTTATCCACATTATTTTGATTATTAGGGTGTGGAGATGATTTTAAAATTTTCACAAGATATAGTATAATTTTTTCTTCATTCTCTAAATTTGGATATTTGAAAATTTAAAAATGTGAATAACTTAAGAATTATCCATAACCTTTCCTGAGTTTTAAACACCCCTTTCCTTTTGGATTTTTCTTTTTGTAAAGGGGCTCAGAGGGCTTTTCCACATATTCACATCCCCTAAGAATAAGACTAAGGATTTTTTATTTTAATTATTTTATGGTTCACGTATCGGTAGAAAGGAAGTTGATTATGAAAATCATCTGTTCAAAGTCAGATCTTTTAAAAGGCGTTAATATTGTGATGAAAGCGGTTCCTTCCAAAACCACTATGACGATTTTGGAATGTATTCTTATTGACGCATCTGCAGGAAAAATCAAATTTACGGCAAATGATATGGAACTGGGAATCGAGACTGCTGTAGAAGGGATCATCGAATCACGGGGAATCGTTGCTTTGGATGCAAAACTTTTTTCTGAAATAATACGAAAACTGCCGGACAGTGATGTAACAATTGAATCCGACGAAAAGAGAAATACGCTGATTACTTGTGAAAAAGCCAAATTTAATATTATGGGAAAAGAGGGAGAGGATTTTCCCAATCTTCCCATGATTGAGAAGAATGAACCGGTGATGATTTCTCAATTTACACTGAAAGAATTGATCCGTCAGACAATATTTTCTATCGCCGTTAATGATAGCAATAAAATAATGACCGGCGAATTGTTTGAAATAAGTGACAATGAATTAAAAATGGTTGCTTTGGATGGACATCGAATCGCGATCCGAAATATTGAATTGAAAGACAGTTATGATTATAAGAAAGTGATCGTTCCGGGAAAGACACTGAATGAGATTTCCAAGATTCTTTCCGGAGAGACGGATGATTTTGTAAAAATATACTTTACTCAAAATCATATTATGTTTGAATTTGATCAGACCATTGTGGTATCCAGGCTGATTGAGGGAAATTATTTTAGAATCGATCACATGATCTCCAGTGATTATGAGACTAAGGTCACGATCAACAAGAAGGAAATGCTGGATTGTATTGACCGGGCTACTTTGATGGTAAAAGAGGGAGATAAGAAGCCTATTGTGATCAGTATTGATGACGAGGTAATGGAATTAAAAATTAATTCTCAGATCGGTTCTATGGATGAAATCATTGATATCGAAAAAGAAGGCAAAGATATTATGATTGGTTTCAATCCAAGATTCCTGATAGATGCTTTGAGAGTGATCGATGATGAAAAGATTGATATTTATTATGTGAATTCCAAAGCACCCTGTTTTATCCGGGATGAGAAAGAGACTTATATTTATCTGATTCTTCCGGTGAATTTTGTTGCTTAATGATGATTCGGTGCTTTTGTCATAGAGGTATGTATGGAAATTAAGTTAAGAGAAGAATATATAAAGTTAGGTCAGGCTCTGAAGGCTGTGGGTCTTTGCGAGTCCGGTGTGGATGCCAAAATTGTGATACAGGACGGACTGGTAAAGGTGAACGGCCAGACAGAGACCCAGAGGGGAAAAAAGTTATATGATGGAGATGAAATATCCTTTGATGGAGAGACTGTAAGAATTGTGAAATGAAAATAGAATCAATTAAGCTGGAAAATTTTAGGAATTATGAGAGCCTTTTTCTTTCTTTCCATGAGGGGACGAATCTTTTCTACGGAGATAATGCTCAGGGAAAGACAAATATACTGGAGTCAGTGTATCTGTGCGGAACTACAAAATCTCATCGGGACGGTAAGGATAGGGAGATTATTAAGTTGAATCAGGAGGAATCTCATATTAGAATGAGCCTCTCAAAGCATGAAATTTCTTATCAGATTGATATGCATCTGAAGAGAAATAAGGCAAAGGGGATTGCTATCAATGGAGTTCCTATTCGAAAGGCCAGTGAACTTATAGGTCTTGGAAATTTTATTTTTTTCTCACCGGAAGATCTGAATATTATTAAAAATGGTCCTTCAGAGAGAAGAAGGTTTCTGGATATGGAACTTTGTCAGTTAAACAGAATTTATGTTCACAACCTCACAAATTACAATCGAATCCTGATGCAGAGAAACAGACTGCTTAAAGACATTTCTTTTCATCCGGAATATGAAGATATGCTGGATATATGGGACAAGCAGATGGTGGAATATGGATGTCAGGTGATCCGTTGCAGAGATGAATTTGTGAAACAGTTAAATGAAATTATTTATGAGATACATAAGAAGTTATCCGGCGACAGGGAAGATTTGAAAGTGTCCTATGAAAAAAATGTTTCGGAGCAAGAATTTGAAGAACAGCTTAAGAAAAGCAGAGAGAGAGATGTAAAATTAAAAATATCACATACAGGTCCTCATAGAGATGACTTGATGTTTAAAATAAAAAATATAGATTTAAGAAAATATGGTTCCCAGGGACAGCAGAGGACTACAGCACTTTCTCTGAAGCTGGCTGAAATTGAATTGGTGAAAGAAAAAAGTAAAGATACACCGGTACTTCTTTTGGATGATGTATTATCTGAATTGGATGCAAACCGTCAGCGTTATTTGTTGGAAAGTATTTATGATGTTCAGACATTGATCACCTGCACAGGAGTGGAAGATTTTGTAAAAAATCATTTTCAGATCGATCGGCTTTATCATGTCAAAAATGGAATCGTTACCAGACAGGAAATATAAGTTTCATAAAAGGAGGAAGAGAATGAGCGCAGAATACGGTGCGGATCAAATTCAGATACTGGAAGGACTGGAAGCAGTCCGCAAAAGACCAGGTATGTATATAGGCAGCACTTCATCCAGAGGACTTCATCATCTGGTATATGAAATTGTGGATAATTCCATTGATGAGGCGTTGGCGGGTTATTGCAGTGAGATCACTGTGACGATTCATGATGATAATTCCATAACTGTTGTGGACAACGGCAGGGGAATTCCAGTGGGAATCAATGCAAAAGCCGGTATTCCAGCTGTGGAAGTGGTATTTACTATATTGCATGCAGGCGGTAAGTTCGGCGGCGGGGGATATAAGGTATCCGGAGGACTACACGGCGTGGGAGCTTCTGTGGTAAATGCACTGTCCGAATGGCTGGAAGTTGAGATTTATAATCAGGGCAAGATTTATAAGCAGAGATATGAGAGAGGTCATGTCTGCTACAAGTTGGACATAGTAGGAACCTGCGACCCGGAGCTTTCCGGAACGAAAGTTACCTTCCTGCCGGATAAGGAAATTTTTGAGGATACGGTCTATGATTTTGATACTTTGAAACAGCGCCTTAGGGAGATGGCTTTTCTTACTAAAAATATAAAAATAAATCTTATCGATGAGCGCCCGGAGGAGGATAAAATCAGAACTTTCCATTATGAGGGAGGAATCAAAGAATTTGTAACCTATCTGAATAAAGGGAAGACAGCTTTATATCCTGATATTATTTACTGCGAGGGTGAGAAAGATGGCGTGCTGGTAGAAGTTGCCATGCAGCACAATGACGCCTATACAGAAGGATCTTACAGTTTTGTAAATAATATTACAACCCCGGAAGGTGGCACTCATCTCACCGGTTTTAAAAATGCCCTGACAAAGACATTCAACGACTATGCCAGAGCGAACAAGCTGATCAAAGAGGGAGAAAGTCTCTCCGGTGATGATATCCGGGAGGGACTGACTGCTATCATCAGCATAAAAATAGGGGAGCCTCAGTTTGAGGGTCAGACGAAACAAAAGCTGGGTAACAGTGAAGCCAGAGGGGCGGTGGAAAGAGTTGTCTCTGATCAGCTGGAGATTTATCTGGAACAGCACCCACAGGTGGCAAAAATTATTCTGGAGAAATCTATTATGGCTCAGAGAGCCAGAGAGGCGGCAAGAAAAGCCAGAGATCTGACCAGAAGAAAATCTGCTCTGGACGGACTATCCCTGCCGGGAAAACTGGCGGACTGCTCAGACAAAGATCCTTCTAAATGTGAGATTTATATCGTTGAGGGGGATTCTGCAGGAGGCTCCGCTAAGACTGCCAGAAGCCGCGCTACCCAGGCAATCCTGCCGCTGCGCGGAAAAATTTTGAATGTAGAAAAAGCAAGATTGGACCGCATTTACGGGAATGCGGAGATAAAAGCCATGATCACTGCTTTCGGTACGGGAATTCATGAGGATTTCGATATTACTAAATTGAGGTATCACAAGATTATTATCATGACAGATGCCGATGTAGATGGAGCCCATATTGCTACGTTATTGCTGACATTTTTATACCGGTTTATGCCGGAACTGATCAAACAGGGATATGTTTATCTTGCTACTCCTCCTCTCTATAAGTTAGAGAGAAATAAGAAAGTATGGTACGCTTACAGTGATGAGCAGCTTGCCAATATACTGAATGAGGTAGGCCGTGACCAGAACAATAAGATTCAGCGCTATAAAGGTCTGGGCGAGATGGATGCGGAGCAGCTCTGGGAGACTACCATGGATCCGGAAAAACGTATTTTGAAGCGTGTTACTATGGATGATGCCCAGTCTTCTGAGATTGATGTTACTTTTACTACTCTGATGGGAGATCAGGTAGAGCCGCGCAGGGAATTCATAGAGGAAAATGCGGAAAGAGTAAGGAACTTGGATATATAGTATAAAAATTACAGGAGGATACTTTAGTGGAAGACAATATTTTTGATCAGATACACGAAGTGGACCTGAAAAAAACCATGGAGGAATCTTATATTGATTATGCTATGAGCGTAATCGCTTCCCGCGCGCTGCCGGATGTAAGAGACGGTCTGAAGCCGGTGCAGAGGCGTGTACTCTACTCCATGATCGAGTTAAACAACGGGCCTGACAAGCCGCATAGAAAATGCGCGCGTATCGTAGGTGATACCATGGGTAAATATCATCCTCATGGAGACAGCTCTATTTATGGAGCTCTGGTAAATATGGCCCAGGAATGGTCTACCAGATATCCTCTTGTAGATGGACATGGAAACTTTGGATCCGTGGATGGAGACGGCGCTGCCGCCATGCGTTATACCGAGGCGCGTTTAAGCAAAATATCTATGGAAATGCTGGCGGATATCAATAAAGATACGGTGGATTTTGTACCGAACTTTGATGAAACAGAAAAAGAGCCGACAGTTCTTCCTTCCAGATATCCGAATCTGCTGGTAAATGGTACCACGGGTATTGCGGTAGGTATGGCTACTAATATTCCTCCTCACAATCTCAAAGAGGTTATCCGTGCTGTTGTGAAAATCATTGATAACCGTGTAGAAGAACAGAGGGAAACTTCTCTGGACGAAGTGATGGAGATTATAAAGGGGCCGGATTTTCCCACCGGCGCTATGATTCTGGGAACCAGAGGCATTGAGGAGGCTTATCGTACCGGGCGTGGAAAACTTAAGGTAAGGGCAGTGACGGATATTGAGACACTGTCAAACGGTAAGAGCCGTATTGTGGTAACCGAGCTTCCTTATCTGGTAAATAAAGCCAGGCTGATCGAAAAAATGGCGGAACTGGTGAGAGATAAGAAAATTGATGGTATCACCGGCATTACCGATGAATCCAGCCGTGAGGGTATGAGAATCAGTATTGACCTTCGCCGGGACGCCAATGCCAATGTTATCTTAAATCAGTTATTTAAACATACACAGCTGCAGGATACTTACGGCGTGATCATGCTGGCTCTTATTAATAATAAGCCTAAGGTAATGAATCTTCTTGAGATGCTTCATCATTATCTGAAACATCAGGAGGATGTGGTCACCAGAAGAACAAAATATGATCTGAATAAGGCGGAAGAGAGGGCTCATATTTTACAGGGTTTATTGATTGCTCTGGATAATATTGACGAGGTCATCCGCATTATCCGCGGTTCCAGAACGACTCAGCTGGCAAAAGAAGCATTGATGGAACGATTTGGTCTGACAGATGTACAGGCTCAGGCCATCGTTGATATGCGTCTGAGAGCCCTCACCGGATTGGAGAGGGAGAAACTGGAGGCAGAATACGCGGAACTGATGAAAAGAATTCAGGAATTGAAAGCAATCCTGGCAGACGAAAATCTTCTGCTTGGTGTGATTAAAAAAGAGATTCTGGTGATCAGCGACAAATATGGTGATGAGAGAAAAACTTCCATCGGATTTGATGTGTTTGATTTTTCTACGGAAGATTTGATACCGCAGGAAGATGTCGTTATTACTATGACCAGGATGGGTTATATCAAGCGCATGACCCAGGATACTTTTAAGAGCCAGAATCGTGGAGGAAAAGGAATCAAAGGAATGCAGACTCTGGAGGACGATTATATTGAGGAGCTGCTGATGACCACCACGCATCATTATCTGATGTTCTTTACCAATAAGGGAAGGGTTTACCGTCTGAAAGCCTATGAGATACCTGAGGCCAGCCGTACATCCAGGGGAATGGCTATTGTTAATCTGCTTCAGCTCCAGCCGGAAGAAAAAATAACCGCAGTGATTCCCATGAAAAAGTTTGAGGAGGGAAATTATCTGTTCATGGCTACCAAAAATGGTATCGTTAAAAAAACTCCCATCATGGAATATGCCAATGTGAAAAAATCAGGATTGGCAGCTATCAGTCTCAGGCAAAATGATGAACTGATCGAAGTAAAGAGAACTGATAACGCTAAAGATATTCTTTTGGTGACAAAATATGGGCAGTGTATCCGTTTCCATGAGACAGATGTGAGAAAGACCGGGCGTGTTTCCATGGGTGTGATAGGAATTAACCTGGCTGACGGAGATGAAGTGGTGGCTATGCAGATGCATACTCAGGGAGATTATCTCCTGATCGTATCAGAAAAGGGTATGGGAAAGCTAACTTCCATAGATGAATTCACATCCCAAAACCGCGGTGGAAAAGGCGTGAAGTGTTACAAAATCATGGAAAAAACCGGAAATGTAATTGGAGCGAAAGCTGTCAATACAGAAAATGAGATAATGATGATCAATACCGAAGGTATTATTATCCGCATGCTATGTTCCGATATTTCTATTCTTGGAAGAATCACCTCCGGTGTGAAGCTGATGAATTTAAATGAAGGTGATACGGTTGCAAGCATTGCCAGAGTCAGGGAAAGCGAGCATAAGACAGAAGAAACGGAGCAGAAAGAAGAAACTGATTCAGGTATGACTAGTTAAGGAAATAAATAATAAATCAGGCGAGGGTTGTCGAATTAAAAGCATATTTTTATAAAATGCTTTGTGAGACAACCCTTTTTTATGGTTGCCCATTTGTCAATGACAAAAGTATTTATGTGGTAGATATAGTAAAGAGAAAACAGGTAGAATTTATTTATCAGAATAGGAATGTGGGTGTCTTATATTAATTAAATCGGCAAGAGGAGGAATTGGATTATGAAGAAAAAATTCGTATTTATTCTGTCTATGATGATTTGTTTAAGCAGTGTAACAGCATATGGTACTTCCATTGTTTCCTGGTATGAAGGATCTTCTGATATAGAAGAAGACGTACCTGCAGATGCACCGGTGGAAGAAAATGCAGAATATGATTTTCATCTGAAAGAGGAAAAGATAAAAAGTCCGGGTTTTAATGGTGCAGTGGTTGGAAAAACAGTTATTCCTGAGGGATGGTCGATAGAGGTGATCGATCTATCTATAAACAGTGAATCTATTACCTGTCCAAACGCTATATGGATGACAGCTTCCAGTCCTGATGGAAAATGTAAATTGTCCTATATTTCGAGAAGGGAATTTAAGCAGGAATATACAAATGCGATGGGAATGGAAATTTCTTCAGAAGATGACAAATACTCTGTCAGTGATATGATGCACACCTTGAATTACAGGGAAGCACCTGAGGTCTGTGATCTGATGGCTTCTATTATTTATGAATGCAGTCCAATTCTGGAATACCAATGGACCTTATCGAAGGAGGATCAGGCTTCCATTGAGGAAGCAAAACAGAATTATAATACATCTGTCATAAAAGACATTAACAATGCCAATCAGATGTATGGAATGAACTTGCAGCTTCAGGGAACAGATTTTACTATCGCAACAAGAACTTACAGCGCGGGAAATAAGAAAATAACTCTTCGAGGTTTTTCTTCCGGATTTGAGCTTTTTTCTGATTTCAGTTCTTATGGTTATGAATCTTATACAGATACAATTTATTGGAGTATGCCTGCTATTTATGGTTTATGGACTGACGAGGATGTGCATGAAAGTTATCAGCGGATTTTTGACGCTTTTGCGGCAGGTACCACCATCAGCCAGGAATATGAGCAGATGAGAAATTTGAATTCACAGGAACTTCAGTTAGCCATGCTTGAAGCGAAAAATCAGGCGCAGCAGGGGAGTTACAGCAGCAGTTATGGAACTGAGAGCAGATATGAAGACATTGAGGATACTACGATAGGAAGCGGAGATACCTACAGCGCGTTTGATGCATGGGATGATTATATAAGGGGTGAAGAGGATTATACCACCAGTGACGGGACTCACATAAAACTTCCCAGTGATTATGATCATGTATATGAGGGAGACAATGGAATCATTTATGCTGGAAACAGCAGTGATGGACCTGCAGGTTCAACAGAGCTGAATCCAACACAAATCGGAGATGGATATTGATTAAAAAAGAAACCCGTCATTTTAACTTAAAAAAGTATTTTGTATTTCTTAATTGACGGTACAAAAAGGAAATTATATACTTGAGAAAATGATTTAATCATCACTTTTAAGAAAAGAGTCAATATAAGAATAAAAGGACGGGTATTTTATGAAAAAATTTAGTAATTTTAGACCGGCTGTCATATTAGTTTGTATGATATTAGGAATCACAGGTTGCTCTATACTACCGTACAATATGTATGATCTGAAGAATGAGTCAGAAAAAAGGGAAGAAATTCAAACGGAAGAATGGAGCGAAAAAGAAACAGAGAGCGAAAATATAGATAAGAACGAAACTGAGAAAGTAACAGAATTTTTCGAGACTGAGACTGAAACAGAGAGCGAAACGGAACCAGAAAAGGAATCAGAAAAGGAAGCAGAGACGGAAGAAAAATGGAATGGGCATATTGTAGGTATTGATCCGGGACATCAGGGATCCTGGGTGGATATGAGCGCTACCGAACCGGATGGTCCGGGATCCAGTAATTATAAAGCCAAATCAACGACCGGAACCATGGGAAGATATACGGGAGTTCCGGAGTATGAATTAAACCTGACGATTTCTCTGGCACTTAGGGACGAATTGGAAGAGAGAGGCTATCAGGTTGTCATGACCCGCGAGGATAATGACACTGCCATCAGCAATATAGAACGCGCCCGGAAAGCCGCAGATGGAGGAAGTGAAATTTATGTGAGGATACATGCTAACGGAAGTGATGATACTTCAGTTAAGGGTGCCCTTGGCATGGTTCCATCTCCGCAGAATCCCTATGTGGGTTATCTGGAACAGGACAGTTACCGTCTGTCCGAATGCATTTTAAATTCTTACTGTAATGCCACGGGTTTTGCTAATCTGGGAATACAGTATTATGACAATATGACGGGCATCAACTGGAGCACCATTCCTGTCACAATTTTGGAAATGGGATTTATGACAAATGAGAGCGATGATCTTGCCATGCAGGAGAAATCCATGCAGGAAAAAATGGTACAGGGAATCGCGGACGGGGTAGATGAATATTTTGGAATCGACAGAACTGCTGTGAATGAAAATAGGAATAGACAGACAGATGCAGATGGAATTGTGGAAGATATGGCTGATCCTATTTCCGACATTCATGAAAAGTATCTTTCATCCCGGGATGATATGGGAGAAAAATGGTCGGTGAGCATTGAAAATCTGAAAAACCATGATATTTATTCTTATAATGAAGAGGAAAAAATGCAGTCTGCCAGTGTGATAAAGGTATTCATTATGGGCGCGGTTTATGACAGGATGTGTTATCCTTCTTCCCCTGATCGTCTGATTTCATCGGCAGAAAATTATGACGGTGAATTGAGGTATTTGCTGGAACAGATGATAACGGTGAGCAGCAATGAGGCGGCCAATGAACTGATTACCCGGCTGGGAGAAGGAGATTTTTCCAGAGGGGCACAGGCAGTAAACCAATTCTGCCGGGAAAATGGATATACTTCCACTTCCGTTGGAAGAAGGTTTATGGAAGAAAATCCTACAGGAGATAATTATACCAGTGCCCAGGATTGCCGGAAAATATTAGAGGATATTTATGAAGGAAACTGCGTTAACCAGGAAGCCTCTGAAAAAATGATGACAATATTGAAACAGCAGACGAATCTCAGTAAAATCCCGGCCGGTCTGCCGGCAGGATATGCTACTGCCAACAAAACCGGCGAGATGCCGGAAGGTTATGGCCTTGGATGTATTGAAAATGACATGGCGATCGTATTTTCTGATCAGGGAGATTATATTCTTGTTGTTTTATCCAATAATCTTGGTGGCCGCAACGAGGAGGCAAAGCAGGTTATTACTCAGATCTCGAAGTATGTGTTGGAATTGTTTTGATTTGTTCCAAAAATGGCGGTTACCCGGAAATAAACTATCCGGTCACCGCCATTTTTCGTATGCAAGAAAAACCGATCAGAATACAGACGCATAAAACCATTGAAAGATAAGCCGATATAGTTTATAATGATACAATATAAAAGAATAAGTGATATTTAAATACACGAATAACGGTGGAATACCGACAATGATGGTAAAGACTATGAAATTACGCAGAATTACAGCAATACTAACAGCAAAGGCGCTCAGTTTCTTCTGCAAGATTGCGGGCAGGCAGGGTGTGACCATGGCAGGCAGGATCGCTTTGAGAATAGACCCTGATATTTTGAAAGACCTGGCGGCTCAGGTGCGGGAGAAGATTTTTGTGGTGTGTGGAACCAATGGAAAAACCACCACCAACAATCTGCTCTGCTCCGCCGTGGAATCGGAGGGAAAGAAACTGATCTGCAATCACACAGGTTCCAATATGCTGGCCGGCGTGGCAGCGGCCTTTGTTCTTGGGGCTAAATGGAATGGAAAACTGGATGCGGATTATGCCTGCATTGAGATTGACGAGGCTTCCACAGTCCGGGTGTTTCCTCATTTTACCCCGGATTATATGGTGCTGACGAATCTGTTCCGGGATCAGCTGGATCGCTATGGTGAGATCGATATTACCATGGATCTTCTGGATCGGGCTATGAAGATGGCCCCGGATATGACGGTAATCGTCAATGCGGATGACGCGTTATCGGCTTACCTGGCTATTGAGAGCGGAAATAAGTATGTCACCTACGGGATCAGTGAGAAAGTGTTTGATGAACAGAATATCCGGGAGATTCGGGAAGGAAGATTCTGTAAACGGTGTGGCGAGAGATTGGAATATGATTTTTATCATTACAGCCAGATCGGCGTCTACCATTGTCCAGAATGTGGATTTTCCAGACCTGCAGTGAACTTTGATGCGTCACATATTCACATGAGTAATGGACTGGAATTTGATGTGGAGGGGCGGCATATTGCCGCGGATTACCGGGGTTTTTACAATATTTATAATATACTTGCGGCTTACAGTGCAGCCCGCACGGCAGGCATGGAACTAAAACGGTTTGACAGAGTTTTGCAGAACTTCAATCCTCAGAACGGAAGAAATGAAGCTTTTTCTATCAATGGGAATAAGGTACTTTTGAATCTGGCAAAGAATCCCGCTGGTTTTAACCAGAATATTTCTTCGGTGATGGAAGATCCTAATGAGAAGGATCTGATCATCGTTATCAATGACAACGCACAGGATGGAACGGATATTTCCTGGCTCTGGGATGTGGATTTTGACCGATTTGCCGCAGATAACATTCGTTCTATCACGGTCAGCGGCATACGGTGCCAGGACATGAGACTGAGGCTGAAATATGTGGACATCGCTGCCGATCTGATTGGTGATGTGAGGACGGCCATTGAAAAAAGCCTGAAGAATGGATGTGGAAATCTGTATGTTCTGGTGAATTATACGGCTCTGTATTCTACGCATACGATCTTAAAGGATATGGAGGGAAAAGCATGAAAATAACTATCGGACATTTATATCCGGATCTGCTGAATCTGTATGGGGATCGGGGAAATATCCAGTGCATGAAAAAACGCTGCGAATGGCGGGGAATCGAGGCCGAAGTAAAAGAATTCCAACTGACAGATGCCATTGACTTTTCCAGTCTGGATATTGTACTTTTGGGGGGCGGTTCGGATCGGGAGCAGATGCTGGTCTGCGATCAGTTAAAAACCATCCAAAAGGATTTTAAAGAGTATGTAGAAGATAATGGAGTGGTTATCGCAGTCTGCGGCGGCTATCAGCTTCTGGGTCATTACTATGATACATCGGAAGGACGCATAGAAGGACTTTCACTGGTGGATCTGTACACAGAGCAGGGATCTCCAAGGTTGATCTCTAATATTGTAATTGAAAATGAGGCATTTCCGTATCCTATTGTGGGCTTTGAAAACCATGGAGGGAGAACATTTATTAATGGAAATAAAGCGCTGGGCAAAGTTTCTTTCGGATATGGAAATAATGGCCAGGATAAAGAAGAAGGTGTGATGTACAAAAATGTCATTGGCACCTATCTGCATGGGCCGCTTCTTCCAAAGAATCCGCATGTCTGTGATCATCTGCTGGCCAGAGCGCTGGCGAAAAAGTACGGACGGGCAGAGTTGGAACCCCTTGATGACGCACAGGAAAAAGAAGCAAATGAGTATATTGTTCATCGATTTACGAAATCATAATGATTGAATCATGATGCGTTTCTGATCAAAATGAAAAGATATAGAGGTGATTTATGAGAAAAAAACAGATGAGATACCGAAGATACCTTTCCTTACTGTTGGCTATTCTTCTCATGACAGCGTACGTGATCCCCGCTTATGCAGAGGAAGACGGCGGCTATGAAGATAACTACCAGGAGGAAGAACAGGAGGAAACAGAATTTATTCCGGATGAATACTATGATCCCATTGAATCCAATGAACTACCCGGCTGGCCAAAAGGAGAGGCTGTGCAGGCGGCATCCGCGGTGGTGATGGATCTGGATACCAACACATTTTTGTACAGTAAGAATATGTATGCCAAGATGTATCCGGCCAGTATTACAAAGATCATGACAGCTATGATCGCCCTGGAGCAGGGGAATCTGGACGAGGAGATTGAATTTTCTGAGATCGTCTATGATCTGGAATACAATAGCAGCAATGTGGGAATACAACCGGAAGAAAAACTGACTCTGAGGCAGGCGCTTTACGCGCTGATGCTAGAGTCAGCTAACGATGTGGCCAACGGCCTGGCAGAGTATTTTGGAGGATCGATGAGCGGCTTTGCGGATCTGATGAATGCCAAAGCCAAGGAGCTTGGATGTGTCAATACACATTTTTCCAACCCCAGCGGTCTGCACAATGATGATCACTATACCTGTGCCTACGATATGGCGCTGATCGCTCAGGCTGCTTATGAGATACCGCAGTTTCGGGAGTTTGCATCTACTACGCTTTATGAGTGTGCTGCCACGAATCTCACAGAGGAAGAGAGATATTTTGTCAACCACCACAAGATGCTCCAACAGGAAAGCGAGTATTATTATGCCTGGTGTACTGCCGGAAAGACGGGGTTTACCTCCGATGCCTGGAATACACTGGTTACTTTTGGTGAAAAAGACGGCATGCGGCTGGTGTGTGTACTACTCCATGAGAACGGGGCCGGACGGGCTTATAATGAGACAGCGATGCTTCTGAATTATGCATTTAATAATTTTCAGGAAGTTCCGGTGACGGATGAGGCAGGGCAGCCTACTTTCTATGAGGCAATGAAGCTGGAGCGTCTGGATAAAGCGGCGAGACTTTTTCGGGTAGAAGCTCTGGAGGAACCTATCGGGGAGACGATTCCGGGTACTGTAACGATACCCAATACGCTGTCGGTAGATGATCTGACGACAAAGTCAGAGAAGACCGGGGAATTGAAGGGAACGATTTTCTATTCTTATCATGACTGGTCTGTGGGTATGGCGGGCTTCCAGATCCATCCGCTGGTGCCAATTACTGTACCCTCCTATCAGCAAAAGCGTGATATGGAAGAAATTTTGAATCGGACAGCGGCGGTCAGAAAACGAAATGAAATAGAGGAAACGGCAGCGGCAGTAATGCAGAATACCGAAGTATTCGTGAAGAACACCTATGAAAAAGCTAAGGATTTTGTTGAGAAGAATACGCTGACAGTGATCTGGGTGGGCTCTTTCATTTTATTAGTATTGCTGATCATTATTGTCATCCTTATCCTGCGCTGCACGAAAGAATACCGCATAAAGAAAAGGCGTCTTCAGGAAGAAAGAGAACTTCTGAAAAAAGAGGAGGAGATAGACCGGATGACTACCTCTGAAATTGAGCAGGAACTGCGGAAAGCCATGGAGCAGGAACGATTGCTCAAGGAGAAGGAAATGGCTTTACAGGAGGAACAGCGCCGCCAGGAAGAGAAGCTGAGAGAGACAGAGAAAATTCTGGAAGAGATCAATAATTCGCAGGAGTAAAGTTGGAAGCAAGATTTAACTCCCGTCTCAAATTTATAAATTAAGAAAGGAAAAAAAGTATGAACTGGGTAGCACCGATCAAAGACGAGGAAACACTGAAAAAATTCAAAGAAAAACTGAGGGAAATGGATGATAAGTACTACATCATGTTCGAGATTGGTGTGGGAACAGGTCTTCAGCTCCAGGATATCCTGAAATTCAAAAACAAGGATATCCGGGGCAAAGAAGAAATTGAAGCGTACATAGGGACGAAGAATATCCGAAGAACGTTCCGGATCCCGGAGGATGTGAGGAAGGTTATTGATGATTATACGGAAGGAAAAGACCCGGAAGCTTATCTGATCCTGGGACACGCCAGTTCGCCGGCGGCCCTCTCCAGAGAACAGGCGTACCGAGCATTAAAGAGCGCCGGAAAGAGCATCGGTCTCAATTCCATTGGCGCGCAGACCATGAGAAAGACGTTCGCGTGGAGGTATTACAAATCCACCGGTGATATTTATTATCTCCAGAACCTTCTGAATCATGCATCACCTTCCATCACATACCGCTATATCGGGGAGAAACCCAATGTAGAGGTGGTACTCAAGAAGATGACGCCGGAGGAGAATGAAAGAAGCCGTTACCTTCTGTACCAGGATGGAAACGGTAAGAAGAGAATGGAAGAGATTAGGATCTTGATGGAAAATCTGGAAAAAGAACTGGATAATCCCTGCAACAATGATTCTTTCTACGGAAGGGTGGATTGCCTCCTAACAGAAATGGAAGAACTGATCCGGAATTTTAAAAGTACAAAATAAATAAAATGTGCATTGCACGATTCAAGATTTTCATAGAACAATGATCTTAGTGAGGGGTATGATACGCTCGTTTCAGGCGGCGTTTTAATCTCAGGATCTCCTGCTTTTCCTTGATGGCGTAGGCATCCTCCTCACTGATCAGCTTCAGGGTCTTAATCGCATAAAAACTTCCGTCCGGATGCTGACGCATGCGGATTTTTCCTTTTAGCCAACCGTGTTTTTCACACTGGGCCAGACAAAAATAATTTCTGCTGCCGCTGGAAAACCAACGGATTTTTTTGCGGACACTTTTTTGACAGAGGTAACAATGAGTAGAAGTCACCACTCTGTCTTTCATGGCATCGTTTTTGCTTGCGAAGGGTTTTGAGATAAATTTAGAATAGGTCTGGTATATAATGGTGATTTCCTGACGCCTGGTCTGAGGAGTGCAAAAATAATCCACAGAGGAGTTGGAAAGAATATCCTCATCAGAAAGAAAGCCCATCACTTTTGCGGTATAGAGGGCATCAGAATGCGCATTGTGAAAAACCTCATGCTTTTCTATATTTAAGTAGTCTACCGCAAATTCCAAGGCTCGCCTGGTTTTCCGATCTTCATAGACAATGCTGAATATTTTTTGGATATCGTAGTACAGCAGAGGAAATGTGAAAGGAGAGGGAATTTGATACCAATCCATATTTCTCTGCAGCTCAAGAAGATCCTGGGGTCCCCAAGTGCAAAAGCACGGATCTTCCCCGCACCAGTCCAGAAAATCCCGGATAACGTCCGGAAATATCCGTCTGTCGGACAGAACATTTTCGTCCAAAGAAACCATTTCCCGGATCACGGAATGAAGAACAGGGTAGACTTGAGGGTGGATCAGTTCATGAAACTGATCCGTAATATGGTGGCCATCGTCTAGTCTGACGGCTCCAATCTCAATTATTTCGAAGGGAAGCAAAGCTTCTTCTTTCTCTTTTCCATCCGGACACTGATTCCATTCCAAGTCTAATACAATATAATTCATAATCGCTCCTGTGGCATTTATGCAGGTCATTAATATCGAAGATTTTACCATAGTCTATGGAAATGTACAAGACTTGGCGGACAGATGTTTTTAGATGCGAGTAGTATCGTTTCGTCACTTTGCTTAAAAATTTTTCATTATTTCGTCATAATGCCCAGTATCAAAGAAGAAGAGGAGATTTATGGACAGATAGACCAAGTATTTTCAAAAACTTTGTGTACTTCATCAATGGAGAAAAAAATTTTTCTTTTGTATAATGACCTTAATTGAAGTCGGCAGAGGATGCTGCCAATATAAGATCAGGAGGATTAGAAATGGCAAGTTTATCATTAGAACACATCTGTAAAGTTTACCCCAATGGATTTGAAGCAGTTAAAGATTTCAACCTGCAAATCGAAGATAAAGAGTTCATCATTTTCGTAGGACCGTCCGGATGCGGAAAATCTACTACACTTCGTATGATCGCAGGCCTGGAGGATATCAGCAGCGGTACCTTAAAGATCGGTGATCGTGTAGTAAATGATGTAGAACCGAAAGACAGAGATATCGCAATGGTATTCCAGAGTTACGCTCTGTATCCGCATATGACCGTATATGATAACATGGCATTCAGCTTGAAACTTCGGAAGACTCCGAAGGCTGAGATTGACAAGATGGTTAGAGAAGCAGCCAAGATCCTGGATCTGGAAAAACTTCTTGACCGTAAGCCGAAGGCTCTGTCCGGTGGTCAGAGACAGCGTGTAGCTATGGGTCGTGCTATCGTTCGTAATCCGAAGGTATTCCTGATGGATGAGCCGCTGTCCAACCTGGATGCAAAACTTCGTGTTCAGATGAGAACAGAGATCTCCAAACTGCATCAGAGACTGGGTGCTACGATCATCTACGTAACACATGACCAGACAGAGGCTATGACTCTGGGTACCAGAATCGTAGTTATGAAAGATGGCGTGGTTCAGCAGGTAGATACTCCGCAGAACCTTTACAATGCACCGGGCAACCTGTTTGTTGCAGGTTTCATCGGATCTCCGCAGATGAATATGCTGGATGCTGTAGTAGATGTTAAGGGCAATGATGCATATCTGAAGATCGGCAACAGTGCTACTATCAAACTTCCGGAAGCAAAGGCCAAGAAGCTCATTGACGGCGGCTACAACGGAAAAACTGTAATCATGGGTATCCGTCCGGAGAACATGACAGATGATGATGAAACCATCGCAAAATCTGAGGCTGTTATTGAAGCTAAGATTGAAGTTTACGAGCTGCTGGGAGCAGAAGTATATTTGTACTTCTCCGTAAATGGAAGCAATATGACGGCACGCGTAAATCCGCGTACCCAGGCAAGAACCGGCGATGTTGTAAAATTTGCTGTGGATGTGGACAAGATCCATGTATTCGACAAAGAAACCGAGCTGACCATTACCAACTAGGAAATTTAATAATTATAAGAATTTATGATGGCTCTGCGCGAAGTCGTGCAGAGCCATTTTACGGGTAAATTGGCTTGCGAACAGGTCACCAATCGTGTAAAATATGTATAACAACGTTTCGTCATTCACACAACATGAAAAATTAGACCGAGCAAGTATACTTGCGCAGGGCTATATTTTCATGTTGGGATGTGTACGGAACGTACACATCAAAAAGGAGTAAACGATGATTTCCTATCAGGTAATAAAGAGTACCATAGATGAACTCAGGAGTATTACAAGAATTGATTTTGCGGTTTTGAATCTGGAGGGGAACGTAGTTGCCTCTACCTGGAAGCCGGAAGAAATTTCCGCGGACACCGTCCGACAATTTGCTTCTTCTCTGGCAGACAGTCAGGAAGTTAGGGGGTATCATTTCTACAAAGTATTGGATGATAAACTCCCGGAATATATACTGATCGTGAAGGGATCTGGTGAAGATGTGCATGTAATAGGAAAGGTGGCGGTGTGCCAGCTTCAGAACCTGATCATTGCTTACAAAGAAAGGTTTGACAAAAACAACTTTATTCAGAATCTGATTCTGGACAATCTTCTGTTGGTGGACATTTACAATCGGGCAAAGAAGCTTCATATTGAAGCGGAGGTCAGAAGAATTGTCTATATTATTGAAACCAAGACTGAGAAAGACAGCACAGCCATGGAGATTGTAAAGGGGCTGTTTGGAAGTAACGGAAAAGATTTTATTACTGCAGTGGACGAAAAAAGCATCATTCTGGTTCAGGAGTTGGGTTCTGAGAATACTTATGAGGATGTAAGGGTTACGGCAGGAATGATCTGCGATATGTTGAATACGGAGGCTATGTCTAATGCACGTGTTTCTTATGGGACCATTATCCAGGAGATCCAGCAGGTGTCCAGATCCTACAAGGAGGCCCGGATGGCCCTGAATGTGGGAAAGATCTTCTATTCAGAGAAGCGGATCCATGCATATAATACTCTGGGGATCGGCAGACTGATCTATCAGCTTCCGGTGAATCTGTGTGAAATGTTTATCCATGAGATATTTACAGAACAGCTTCCGGACACCTTTGATGAGGAGACTCTGACGACTATTAATAAATTTTTTGAGAATAATCTGAATGTTTCTGAGACGGCCAGACAGCTTTTTGTCCATCGAAATACACTGGTGTACCGTTTGGAAAAACTTCAGAAGAGTACCGGTCTGGATATCCGGGAATTTGATGATGCATTGACCTTTAAAATAGCGTTGATGGTAGTGAATTATATGAAGTACATGAAGCAGGGAGAAGAATCGTGATATAGTGATTTTTACACGGCAATTCGAGTGGAAACACAGGAGGCAGGAATGTGGAAGAATTAAGAGAACTGCTGAAGACGATAGTGAACGGAGAGTTGCTGCAGATGGTGTTCAGCGCAGCGAAAAACCCTCATGCGGCTGTGAAAATAAAAGTTCGCCCCCTGATCGTTAAGAGAGAGTTAGTTTTTCAGGCTTCAATCTGGGACGGAAAAAAAGAGAAGCATACCAATTATAAAAAAGGGGCGTTGATAGAGGCGGCTGTCGGCTGGCTGGAGAAGGACTACAAACAGTTGCAGGCAGATACTGCTTCCATGAGTGTTTCCGTGCTGGTAAGTAAAAAAGGACGGGTAACTATTAAGAAACGCGAACTGCAAGAGCGGCGGCCTGCCCCGGAGCTATCTCATAATCGAAAGAAAAAGTACATTCTGCAAGAAGGCACTCGGGTGCCATTTTTGGTGGAATTGGGAGTAATGACTCCGGAAGGCCGGGTGGTGAACAGCCGTTATGATAAGTTTCGGCAGATTAACCGTTTTCTGGAATTTATTGAGGATATCTCCCCATGCTTGCCCAGAGGACGAGAATTGACGATGATTGATTTTGGCTGTGGAAAATCATATCTCACTTTTGCCATGTATTATTATCTGAGAGAATTGAAAGGACTTAACCTGCGCATTATTGGTCTCGATCTAAAGGAGGATGTTATTGATCACTGTAATGCACTGGCAGAGAAACTAGGCTATGAGAAGCTGCAGTTTTTCACCGGAGATATCGCGGAGTATCAAGGGGTAGATCACGTGGATCTGGTGGTGACGCTGCACGCCTGTGATACGGCTACCGATTATGCATTGGCCAGGGCAGTAGCCTGGAACGCAAAAGCGATTCTGTCGGTTCCGTGTTGTCAGCATGAGCTAAACAATCAGATCAGAAATGAGATGCTGCAGCCGGTATTGAAGTACGGTCTTTTAAAGGAACGTATGGCGGCATTGATAACCGACGGCCTGCGGGCCTCTCTGTTGGAACAGCAAGGCTATGAAGAGCAGGTACTGGAGTTTATTGATATGGAACATACACCGAAAAATATTCTGATCCGGGCAGTTCGAAAGGAGCGTGCGGCGGGGGAACTGCCAAGGATCGTGCCCAAACAGGCAGAGGAGGGTCATGGCGTAACCATGGATCGCAAAGCTCTGACGCGGTGTATGGAAGCGCTGAATATAGATCCGACGCTGAATCGTCTGTTATCGGGAGAAAAATGCAATTAAGAACCATTTATCCCTTGCCGGCATATGCTATTATTGATACCGGGAAAGGAGATTCAAATGAATTACTGGTACTCCAATCAATTTTATCCGGCGGGACCAAATCGTTTGTTTGGGCAGGAGACGGGAACCCGGATGCAGCCCTTTGCGGCATCCATGCCGGTTTCCCCATATGGTTTTATGGCCGGGTTTCCGGATGTTTTTACGGATGAGAGGTTAGCGTTTGAGGACGCCAGGAGACTGCAGTCTTTTTACCCTGAGATGGCACAGGAGATTCAACGTCATGTGGAAGAAGCTTGCGATAAGATGGAATATGAGGGTAGTATGATGTTTGACGAGTATCCGGACCGCGTGATGATCTTGCGGCTGACGGATGAGATTTATGATAAGGTAAAAGATTTTGATGTACAGGGAATGGAGGAAGATCTGCAGGAACAGGAAACAGGAGGCGTTGTTGCCATGCAGTCCGGCGGATGCAGAAACTGTGGAAACAGAAGAAATGATGGGAATCGTCTGGGAGATTTTATCCAAGTTTTGTTGCTAAACGAGATGCACCGCAGGCGCTGCCGCCATCGCAGGTGCAGAAGATTCTGGTGAATTAAGGAAATGCAGTCGGTTATAAGGGTTATGAAGGGTTGCGGTTTATTTGACTTCATGACCCGGTCAGCCGGCTGTTTTGTTTGTGAAGAACCTGGCCTGTGGAGGCTTGCGCGGGCCTTTAAAGTCTGGTACAATGTATTCCAGTTCAGGAGTATAAGACGGGGAGAAGGATAGCGGCATGAGAGAACGGATGATAAAGATCAGAAATATTATCCTGCATATCATATTTTTAATAATCGTATTTATAGCGGCAGTTTTTGTGTTTGAACGGATGATCAATCAGGTGACGCCGGATGTGGCGGGAACCATGGCAGATTCCACTTTTCCGCTGGTCTATATGCAGAAAAACGGAGTGAATTTCAATTGTCTGAATGGATACGCAGGAGAGATGGACGTATCTTACATCCGGGACAGTATCACTCCGCTGGATTCTAATCGGGAGCTGGATATTTGTATTCAGACGTTCAGCACTACCGTGGATGGCGTATCCTATGAGGTTACTTCTCTGGACGGACTGGAGACGATGGAAAACACCAAGGTAGTGAAATTACAGAAGGACAGTGATACACTCTCCGCTACCCTGACACTGCAGAATAAGATGCTAATGAATCAGGAGTATATGCTGAAGATCCAGTTGAACTGTGGAGGGAGAAATATTTATTATTATACTCATGTGTTGCTGGCGGACGGGCTGCACACGCAGGATTATCTGAATTATGTCAGCGGGTTTTACGATAAATGTGTGAATAAGACAGATCTAAATTCTATAGGTGCGGCGGTAGAGCCGGATGAGACAACGGACGAGGAGGCCACGCTGGCCTTTATGGATATTCATGACAGCGTTCCTCAACTGACTTGGTCCAACCTGAATCCTCAGATTTATTATAAACCGACACCCAGGCTGACAGAAATTAATGGTAACACGGCCACACTGACCATGGAATATCGGATTGCTTCGGTGAATACATCCGGCATTACGGAGGTCTATAATGTCCGGGAGTATTACCGTGTTCGTTACACCGACAGCCGTGTATTTTTGCTGAATTTCGAACGGACCACAGAAGAAGTTTTCAATCCGGAAAATAATGTCCTGCAGGATAAGGGTATAAATCTGGGCATAACGGATAAACAAGTCAATTATAAGGCAGACGGGAAAAACCGTTTCATTGCTTTTGTGCAGGAAGAGGAACTTTGGACCTATGATATCAATGCGGGAAAGCTCACCCAGATATTCGGGTTCCCCCAGAAAGAAAATATGGATTACCGGGATTTCTATGACAGAAATGACATACGGATCTTGCGTGTGGAAAACAACGGAGACGTATGGTTTACGGTGACTGGCTACATGAATCGGGGCAATCATGAAGGTGAAAACGGGGTAGCACTTTATCATTACGATGCGGGTTCTGCCATGGTGGATGAAAAACTATTCCTTGCCAGTATGGAAAGCGCAGAACTATTGATGCGGGATGTAAACAGTCTGGCCTATATTTCCGAGGATGGCACAAAGTTCAGCGTGCTGTTGGAGGAAAAGGTATATCAGATCAATGTGACTAACCGGATCTATGATGTGAAAGTAGATAATGTGGCGAACAACTGTTATGCGGCCTCTGCTTCCGGAAGGTATTTTAGTTGGTTAAAAGAAGGAGAGGAATATAATTCCCAGACGTTGTGCGTGATGGATGTGGAAACAGGTAATGTGCGGGAAATCGCCTGCAAGAGTAAGGAGCGCATTCGTCCGGTTGGCTTTATGAATGAAGATATAGTTTACGGAATTGCCAATGCTTCGGAGGTTATCGCGGAGCATGGAGGAAACGGCGTTTTTCCCATGTACAAACTGATGATTGAGGATGGAGATGGGAATGAGATCAAGCATTATGAGCCAACGGGCTATTATGTGACAGGCACAAAGCAGACAGACAATATGCTTACCCTTACTCTGGCATTAAAAACGGGAAATAATTTTACAGAATCAACGGAGGACCATATTGTTAATACGGATACTGTAGATTCCGTTGCCATGGGTGTAGCAACAAAGACGTCTTCCAGAAAGCAGACGGAAGTGGTCCTTCGCGTGGGAACCACCGTCTCTACCAGAAATCCTCAGATTGTGAAGAGTAAGATTATCACTTACGAGACATCCAAGACTCTGGATATTCCGGTGAACCACGATCGTCAGAAGCTATATTATGTGTACGCGAAAGGAACGCTGGATTCTATTTTCACTTACCCGAACGAGGCCATTGTCCGGGCGGATGAGACGGTAGGCGTAGTGGTGGACAGCGAGGAAGCCTATGTATGGGTGCGGGGTGATAAAGGAAATTCCGCGGAGCTGGATCTGGCCAAACTGCCCGGCATCGTCACCACAGGAATTATGGATACGGATAAGCTGGAAGGAAGTATCGGAAAGAAGGTCGTGGATCTGAGCGGATGTACGCTGGATGAGGTGCTGTACTTTGTCAGCCACGGCAGACCCGTGATCGCATTGACCCAGGACGGACCAAAGACCATTGTGGGATATGATGAGTACAATGTTTATCTGGTAGACCCAAATGGGACAGAATGGTATTACTCAGGAATGAATGACAGTACGGAGATGTTTGAAAAAGCGGGGAATGTGTTCATCAGTTATTTGTAACTGTTTGTCACTCCCGGAAAATACAAAAAGGCGGGGGTGTTGCACAAAGCAACATCCCCTGCCTCTCTGACCACCCCAAACTTGGATTATTTTTGCATTCCGAGTTTGGGGTGCTGAATTTAAATATGATTATTTATATCGAAGAGGAATTTTGAGAAAAGATCGTTCCCTTATAGCGATCCAGCGCAAACAACAGAATCATTCCGATAACGCCGCAGGAAACCACTTCACCTAAGCCCACAGTCAGCATCATGAACGGTATCGGAAGATTGATTCCGTAGCCATAATACAGCACGAAGGGAACTACCAGCGTGTTGGCGGCGATAGGGGGAAGGGGAACCAGGAACTTGTGCTTTCTGAGCAAATAAGAAAACACTGCTCCGGCCAGCGTTGCCAGGCTTCCGCACAGGATGTCAACGGGAATAGCGCCGCCCATGAAGTTACCTATGATACACCCAATGAACAGGCCGGGGATAGCCGCCGGTGTAAAGTAGGGCAAAATAGTCAGCCCCTCCGCGAACCGTACCTGGACTTCTCCGAAACTAAGCGGGGCAAACACCACCGTCAGCACTACATAGATGGCCGCGATAGCTGCAGCCTGGACCAGAAATAACACTTTTTTGTCTCTCATATTCCGTTTTCTCCTTTAGTTTTGTTTTACGAGTGGAAGGTCTCGAACACTCGATTCATTTAACGCCGGGAATCGGCGGCAAGCCCGAAAAGACCTTATTTTTGAGGGCTTCGCAACGTTCATGAGTATAACACGGGCAGGAGGAAAAAGCAAGCGTTACCCCTTGACAAATAAAATAAATTGAATACAATTAAATTTATAAAAATTAATATTAAAGACAGCATATCAGTCAGGAAAGGAGTTTGAAAATGAGCATATATGATTTTAAGGTGAAGGCACAGGATGGAACGGAGATTTCTCTGGAGGGTTACAGAGGGAAGGTATTGTTGATCGTGAACACGGCCACGGGGTGCGGCTTTACCCCGCAGTATGATGAATTGCAGGGTATTTATGAGGAACATCAGAAGGATGGCTTGGAGATCCTGGATTTCCCCTGCAACCAGTTTGCGTCCCAGGCCCCCGGCAGTGATGAAGAGATCCATGATTTTTGCACCGGCCGTTTCGGGATCACGTTCCCGCAGTTTTCTAAGATTGATGTCAACGGAGAGAATGCGATCCCGCTGTATCAGTGGCTGACGGCCAATACAAAATTTGAGGGCTTCGGCAAATCTCCCATGGCTTTAATGATGGCGGGGGTTGCAAAAAAGATGGATAAGGATTATAAAAATAATGGAAACATTAAGTGGAATTTTACAAAGTTCCTGATCGACCGGGAAGGAAATATTGCAGCCCGCTTCGAACCTACGGCCGATCTGAAAAAGGTTCAGGAGAAAATTGAGGAGGTATTATAATGCGATATAATTATAAGACGGAAAATACATGCTCTCAGGTGATCAGTTTTGATATTGATGGGAATGTGATCACCAATATTTCGTTCATGGGAGGCTGTGATGGAAATCTGAAAGCAATCTCCAAGCTGGTGGACGGTTTTACTGTAGAGCAGATCGAGAGCAAGCTGGCAGGAAACCGCTGTGGCCGCAGACCCACTTCCTGTGCGGATCAGCTGGCAAAGGCAGTGAGAGCTGCCTACAATGAACAGCAGGCAGGTTGACCTTCATGGATGATCATAAGTATGACGCGCTGAAAATCGAGAATCAGCTCTGTTTTCCGCTGTATGCCTGCTCCCGGGAGATTATCAAGCGGTATAAACCATTTTTGGACGAGATCGATCTCACTTATACCCAGTACATTGCCATGATGGTAATGTGGGAACAGCGGGAAGTGAATGTAAAAGAACTGGGAAAGCGATTGTATCTGGATTCGGGAACATTGACTCCGCTGCTGAAAAAGCTGGAGAGCAAGGGCCTTGTTTCAAGAAAACGCTCCAGGGAGGATGAACGGAATCTGATAGTGAGCCTTACAGAAGAAGGAGAGCGGCTAAAAGAGCGGGCATTGGTGGTTCCTGCGGGTATGGCGAAATGTCTTGATTTGAATCCGGAGGAAGCAGTGACGCTATACGAGATCCTGTACAAGCTTCTGGGGGAAAATGAAATTTCTGCAAAAAAAGAATAAATCAGGAAAATTATAGCATGGAAGGGTATTGACAATGCTCCAATCCATGCTATAATATTCTCAAACATATGAATAAATGTTCATATGAAAAAATATAATTCCAATAACCAGAAAGGATCGTACCGTTATGAAAAAAACTTACAAAATCGACGTGGACTGTGCTAACTGCGCAAATAAAATGGAAGAGGCCGCAAAACACACTACCGGTGTGAAAGATGCCGCCGTTAATTTCATGACGCTGAAAATGATCGTGGAGTTCGAGGAGGGCGCAGCGCCGAAGGACGTTATGCTGGAAGTTCTGAAGAACTGCAAAAAAGTAGAAGATGACTGCGAAATCTTTCTCTAAGGGGCTGTCGCAATAAGCATTAGGAATGGAGCGTGATTTTTTGAATAAGAAGCAAAAAAACGTCCTGATCCGCATTATCGTGGCAGCGATCCTTATCGCCTTGCTGAAATTACTGCCCATTGACGGATGGGTAGAATTTGGGCTGTTTTTAGTCCCCTATTTTGTTATCGGCCACGATATTCTGAAAAAGGCATGGAAAGGCATCCGGAACCGGCAGGCATTTGACGAAAATTTCCTGATGGCAGTGGCCACCATCGGCGCCATTCTCCTGGGAGAGTACGTGGAGGGAGTGGCGGTTATGCTGTTCTATCAGATCGGAGAATTGTTCCAGAGCTATGCGGTGGGAAAGAGCCGAAGAAACATCAGTGAACTGATGGATATCCGCCCCGATTATGCCAATATTGAGCGGAACGGCACCCTGGAACAGGTGGATCCGGATGAGGTGGAACCAGGTACCATCATCGTGGTACAGCCGGGAGAGAAGATTCCTATCGACGGTATTGTGACAGAGGGAAGTACTACGCTGAATACCAGCGCGCTCACAGGTGAGAGCCTCCCGAGAGAAGTCACGGTGGGGGATGAGGTCATCAGCGGATGCATTAATCAAAGCGGCCTTCTGAAAATTCGGACCACAAGAGAATTCGGCGAATCCACAGTATCGCAGATCTTAGATCTGGTGGAAAATGCCAGTTCCAAAAAATCCAGATCGGAAAACTTTATCACAAAATTCGCGCGTTACTACACTCCGGCAGTCTGCTACAGCGCACTGGCTCTGGCCATTGTGCCGCCCCTGATCCGCGTGCTGTTTCTTGGATCATCCCCGGAATGGAGCGACTGGATCTTAAGAGCCCTGACTTTCCTGGTTATCAGCTGCCCCTGCGCATTGGTGGTGAGTATCCCGCTGAGTTTTTTCGCCGGTATCGGCGGCGCCAGCAATGCCGGGATTCTGGTAAAGGGTTCTAACTATCTGGAGACCCTCTCTCAGACCAAATGTGTGGTGTTTGACAAGACCGGTACCATGACGCAGGGTGTATTTGAAGTGACAGGGATCCATCACAACACGATACCGGAGGAAAAACTACTGGAGTACGCAGCCCTGGCGGAATGTCATTCCTCCCATCCTATCAGCAAGAGCCTGCAAAAAGCCTACGGCAAAATTCCGGATCAGAGCCGGGTGTCCAAGGTAGAGGAGATCAGCGGCCACGGCGTGATCGCCAGGGTGGACGATATTTCTGTGGCCGCGGGCAATGCAAAACTGATGCGGCGGATCGGAGCGGATTGCAGTGATTGTCATACGGTAGGAACCCTGGTTCACATTGCTGTTGACGGCGCCTATGCCGGTCACATCGTAATCTCCGATGTCATTAAGCCCCATGCCAAAGAAGCGATCCAGGCTCTGCGCTCCGCCGGAGTATCCAGAACTGTCATGCTCACCGGCGATGCTGAGCGTGTGGCCCGGCAGACTGCGAAGGAACTGGGCATCAGGGAAGTTTACAGCGAGCTGCTTCCCGCCGACAAGGTGAGGATCGTAGAGAGGCTTCTGAACGAAAAGAAGGCGAAAGATACCCTGGCCTTTGTGGGAGACGGCATCAACGACGCACCCGTATTATCCAGGGCCGACATCGGTATTGCCATGGGAGCTATGGGATCTGACGCCGCTATTGAGGCCGCGGACGTCGTACTGATGGATGACGATCCTCTGAAGATTTCCATGGCTATCCGTATTTCCCGCAAATGCCTGCGCATCGTGTATGAGAATATTTACTTTGCTATCGGCATCAAACTGATCTGCTTGTTTCTTGGAGCTTTTGGAATTGCAAATATGTGGTTTGCAATATTTGCGGATGTCGGAGTGATGGTGCTGGCAGTCCTAAATGCGATCCGGGCACTGAATGTAAAGAAATTGTGACGAAACATCATGCCTTTTGGGACGACTAAGGAAGTCATCCCAAAATCCGCCTGTCGGCGGATACGCCCCTTCGGGCCTAGGCGAGCACACTTCGGAAACACTTGATGTGTTTCCGAACCTATAGAAAGCTGGAATGATCATGAATCGCTTCTGAAGATCGTGAATGAGAAGATGCCGCAGGAGGAAGAGTTATATAATCTGGCAGAGCTGTTTAAAGTTTTTGGAGATTCCACCCGCATCCGTATCCTCTTCGTCCTCTTTGAGGCGGAGGTCTGCGTCTGTGATCTGGCTCAGGCTTTGAACATGACTCAGTCCGCCATCTCCCATCAGCTCCGTATTCTGAAACAGAATAAGCTGGTGAAAAACCGCCGGGAAGGAAAATCCATCTTTTATTCCCTGGCCGATGACCATGTGAGGACTATCATCGCCCAGGGACTGGATCACATAGAAGAGGATTAATAGAAGCGGCCTTTGCAAAAATCATTATTTTTGGAACACCCACTACCTTACAGCGGATTGCAGCCAGTATGCTTGTACAAAAAACACGTCTATCTCGTTCCTCTTGCTGCAAACCTATCTGCACGCCGCTCAAATGCGATTAAGCCGTATGCATTTTCACGGCGGCAAGGTTTTTGCAAGAGTTCACTCGCACGACGATCGTTTTGTGTACAAGCATACTGTCTGCAATCCAAAGCGTTACGGTACGGCTTGTGAAGGAATAATGTTTGATGAA
>CACYXH010000010.1 GCA_902778245.1 uncultured Lachnospiraceae bacterium
TATTGCCACAAACGCAAATGAAAAAATTTATTTTCAGGTTACCGAAACCATGATGAGCGAGGATGTGCGCAGACGTGAATTGACGCCCTTGCAGAAGGTTCGCGAGAATTATGAAAAGATTGTACTATCTCTCGATCCTGGTCTGGAGACAAGCTACGAGGGTATCAAGTCCAAAAACCTGATCGATTGGCTGATTGGGCCATAGAGGTAAGGTGTTGCCGATAGATGGCAAATCCACCATAGTAGGTACGGGTGAAATTGAAGGCCCAAGGAATGTGATACAAAAAATGGAATTTGACAATAAAGCAGAATAATGTTATAGTATAGTCAATAAAAGGCGTTGCCGATAGACGGTTAGCCTTGGTTGTTAGTTACGAAAAAGCAACTCTACCTTTGGCGTGGGCGGTTGCTTTTTTGTTGTCTATCTTTCATGAAATCCCACACCAGCCGTATGAGCGCAATCAATGCGTTCACTACGGCGGCAAGGGTCCGAAGTATATCAAACAATACTCACAAGCCTTTCTGCATTCTTTCCTCATACACGACACCTCCTGATCGCGGGAAGTCGTATGAATCCATCATACGGTGAAAGGCTAACCGCCTGCTGTGCACACTTTCACACTAAGCGCGAAAACATCGTACTAAGTGCTCAATGCGTACCCTCTATGGCAACACCCTAAGAAATTATAACATTATCAGCAAAAAGTGGCAATTATTTTATTTATTAAATTTTTAAAGTCTGTAAGTTTATTTTCGCGTTCTGGCATATTATAATAAAAACGGAAAATCTGAACTTCCTGTAGGAAGTTCAGAATAAACACAAATTAGCCCCCATCTCAACAGGGGGCTAACTTTTGTATATTACCTTACAGCATAACCTAAACTATTCCAAAATGGAGTCGGCTCATCATCGACAAATTTCATTGCACCTAAACTTTTTTGAACCAAATCGCCACCCTGTGGCGATAGCCTGCCGAAGTTCTCGGCCACTCGAAAGACTACCTCTTGCCAAGGTGGTCTTTTTTGTTTATTCTCATCTTGCTTCTATTGAATAAAAATCGTAAGCGTCAAATGCAACGTCCTTCATCAAATTTAAAAAGCGCCTCTGTATCCGCAGATTTCTTTCGGTACCAGCTTTTTAAGGTGCAGACAACGCATTCTGAAAAAATGATTGATCTCATGTGCCAAAAGCTTTCTCTATAGCGCTGCAATCTGGCCCCGGACGGGCATCGACTTGGTTCAAAGGAAATTATTTTTCAGGCTGACTTGCGAAAGCGGGTCTTTTTCTATACCGTGCCCGAAAAACATTTCTTATTAATTGTGGCTACATAGCCGTGACCACTGAAAAAGGGCGCTTTCACACCTGCCTCACAGGTAATCCAACGCCCTTGCCCTTTCTTATCCTCCGGTCATCTCTTCACGGTAACTTTGAACTTTGCACTTTTTCCGCTGGCCAGCTTCACTGTCACCGTAGTCATCCCTGACTTTTTCCCGGTAATTTTGATCCCATACTTACCACTTTTCTTCGCAGTGACGATCTTTTTATTATTTGCGGTGACGCTCTTAATATAATCCCCTTTCGCATATTTCGTCAATTTTACCGCGCTGGAGGACCTTCCGACCCGAACCGTAAGCTTCGTCTTCGAGAGTTTGATTACAGGTTTTAGATTGCTGATCGTTTTCTTCTGTGTCAGACCGCACAGCGAGCACGCTCTCTGCTTCGTCCCGGCCTTGAAAACGGTCGCCGCCTTCGTAACTTTCCACGCTGACCAGCTATGTGCACAGACTGCTGAGTCCACGCCGACCGCATACTGGCCGCTGGCCCGATTGGAAGACTCCACCAGCAAATAATAATTTCCCGCCACCAGGTCCGTCTTTTCGCTCAGCGCCTCTGAAATGTACTTCGACCAAATCCGTGTATGGTTCGAAGCATACAGTACCACATGAAACGCCGACGTCCCCGACTCCAATGGCGTGACTGATATTGTCAATATGCGAACGTATCTACTTTCAGCGTATAATTATTCCAGGCTCCATCCAGCGAAACCTTGCTGCAGTCCACGCGAACCAAGGTATTGTCCGCCAGCGCCGGGCTGCACATAATCAACAGAACTATCCCCGTGCATAGCAGCACAACTAATTTGCTTTTTTCACTCCTGCCTTCTGCCCCTTCCATAGACGTTTGGTTCTCTTAATCGGTTGATGTCCCGTCTCGTATTTTAATTTTATACCCTTCAACAAGAATATCAAAAATCTCATCTTCCCAAATCGGAATATCAAATTCGAACAGACTGCTCATCTCAACGCGATCATATCTTCAACACGTGTCCGATCCGGTATTAGATAATAGGGGGGATAGAAGATCCTCTTCGTTAGTTTACCCAACAATTTGCATGGTGCCCCCCATAAAGGTGTCTATTACCATATATACACATGCTTCACTTGACTCCAGGAAGAATAATAGTTTACACCCTTCACTCTTTTGTAACTGCGAATACGAACAAAGTATGTCATTCCCCTTGTCAGTTTTCTGATAACCTTACTCCCTCCAGTGGTCCTAATGCGCTTTACATTATAAGAAAAGGAAGAAGATGAAGAATACTGTATCTCATATCCTGTAACTCCAGATACCTTTTTCCATTTCACTGTCATTGTTCCTCTGGCTTTGTTCACTAGTTTTTTGACAGCTGTCTTCTTGGGATTAATCGTAAAAGTCGTTGTATAGGTTCCGGTATAATTCCCTTTTCCTTTGATCAGTACGACAGCAGTACCGACTTTTCTGTTATTTTTATAAATAACAGTGTAATCTCCACCCTTTGTTAACTTCTTGCCGTTTAGTTTAACCAATACAGAAGGTTTCCTCAATTTTCCATTATAGATTACAGCAGATTTGGACAGAGTCACATATGCATTAGCAATAGATACCTGCTTGATTGCGAATGTTTTACTCCTCGTGCCTGTATAGTCGTTAATTCCGGTAATCGTAACGGTAGCCGTTCCTGCCTTTATGTTGTTTTTATAGCTTACTCTATAATCCGTACCTTCCGTCAATACTCTTCCTTTTAATTTAACTGTAGGTACCGGGTTCTTTGCATTCCCGTCGTAGGATACATTCGTATATGCAAGGGACACTTCCGCATCAGATACAGATAATGCACTTGGAATATTCAATGTAAAACTGTAATTCCCCCTACTAGATGGACTTCCATATTCTGTCACAACAAAATAGTAGGTTCCTTTGCCCAATGCTATTGTTTCATCCAGAGCACCTACCCCCGTTAAATTATCGCACCCAATTGCCTTATTCCATAATAAATTTCCTTTAGTATCATACAGATAGTAACCAGCAAGCATTTTTGCCTTAGCAGACAAAGACAGTTTACCGGCTTCATTCATTGTAAATTGATAAAAATCTCTGCTATCATTTTCGGCAATCTGTCCCTTGTATTCCTTTCCTAACAGAATCACGCTCGCAGAATCCATTGAATTATTTGTATACGAATTTGTTTCTGTAAAACTCTCATTTGCACTGGTAAAGGTAATTTGAAAAGAATAGTCGCCTCTGCTAGACGGAGACCCCTGTTCAGAGGCAGCGAAATAGTAAATTCCTTTGGTCAGATGGAACGTTGCATTCAGGTTTCCGATCCCTGTAGAATCATTCGCTCCGGGACTCCTGTACCACATTTGATTTCCTTGGTTATCATACAAATAACATCCTAACACCCTTATCGAAACCATAATGGACAAATCTATTTCTCCGGAAGAAGGCAAAACTATTTTATAGTAATCTATCGTATTATTATCGGTTATGGATCCTTTATACGTTGTTTTAAACGACACACCGGTAGCAGTACTCATACTGTTTCCTGCTGCTAAAACTGTTATTGGAAGCATACAAATTATTGCTACTGTTATCATGAACAAAAATTTTTTTCTTCTCCTCATTTTATCTGATCTCCTTGATTTAATATTTGATTCAAACTCCGCAGTTAATTGATGCCTATACTTCTCCTCATTTTGTCAAACGCTCATTCGTTGAAAATAAGGTAAAATCACGCTTATTGATGCACAGAGTTTGCGCTATTTGCTTACCTTCACGGTTACCGTAAACTTCTTTTTGCCGGCCTTTACCGTAATTTTAACAGTTCCAGCCTTTCTTCCCTTAATCACGCCTTTGGAAGTTACCGTGGCCACCTTTTTGTTAGAAGACTTATAAGTAATTTTCTCAACAGATGTGATCGGCTTCAGTTTAGGCTTTAATGTTATTTTCTTACCCTTCTTAACGGTCACCTTTTTGGGCAATCCGGTGATAGCCGTTGTGGCTACTTCCTTCTTCTGCACCTTCACCTTTACCTTAATCGCAGCTCCGCTTGCCAGGGTGATGGTAATCGTTGCATTCCCCTTCTTCTTTCCTTTGATCACCCCGCTGTTATTTACCGTGACAATCTTCTTATTGCTGGAAGTCCATTTTACTACAGAATCTCCCTTCTCCAGTCCGGAAATCGTTAATTTTTTCGTTGACTGACCCACTTTTAAGGTTAAGCTGCTTGCGCTCAGTTTATACGTCGGCTTCAGTTTCGCCACAGACTTTTTCTCGGTCGCATTACAAATAGAACAGGTCCTGGTTTGCTCCCCTGCAGACAGCACTGTCGCATCTTTTGTTGTCTTCCATGCGCCCCAGGCATGGTCATGGGCAAATATAACCTTGATCGAGCGATCTGCTTTTACCCCGCTAAACGTATAGCTTTCTGCAGCGCCAACACTTTTCCCGTCCACAAGAATATCCTTAACATAATAATTCTTGTCCGGTATCATGCGGAATGTCTGTGTCCCCCCGCTGATTACCGGGACGTCGCCGCTCGGGAACACCGTTCCTCCACTCGATGCCTCCGCATGGATGGCAAAACCGTTTACGATCTCGCCGTCTGCATTGACCATAGCATTGGTAGTTCCCTCTGTATTTAGGGTACCATTCTCTGTCATTACACAGACATCCGAACCGTCTCCAATACCATTCACCTGAATGCTCTCGGGGTCCCCTTCCTTCGAAGACATCAGTTCAATCTGATATATTTCACCCGCATCGACCGATAGCATAACCTGGTTCAGATCATTCGTATCCTCCACCGCGAAGTCGATGGCATCTCCGGAAGTAGTTACCCAGGCACCCAGTTCCACATTCGCCATAGAAGCCTGAAACAGTTCCAATTCCTCATCCAGATTTTCAATCCGGTAATATCTTGTCGGGAGGTAAAGCATATAGGCTCCGCCAACACTGGCATCTATAACGGACGGTTCAAAAATGCTTTCATTGCTTGTGCTAAGCTTCCCGTTTCTTACTTGCGCTACCAGATTGTCCTCAACGTCATAGATATTCATGTCTGCCGAGTTTGCAACTAATAAATTGTAGGATACATCTCCCAGATTTCCCCTTCTATTCCACAGATTGATATAATCACTATATGTGACATAGGAGATTGCATTCAAATCCAGCCCGGTCCCTATCGCATGCCCGTTGATATCAAATTTCCATGAAGTATATACCCCTGCACTGTTCTTACTAATAGCAATCTTACGGACTTCATCCGGAGCATTTGGATCGTAGACGTTAATGTAATCGGTCAACTTCCCTGTCGTACTTATTCCATAGGCCAGAACAGCATGACCCGTTTGAGCCTTCTTGCCATCTCCATCATACTCTCCTATCCAGCCATATACATTTACAATCGTTGGGCGCCCTGACTTCACCTGCTTTACCAGCGCATTGACATCCCCCCAGCCTTTTCTCAGGCTCTTCATAATAGTAGCACATTGGCTGATCTGCATTGCTTCCACAAATCTTGTCAGATTTATTCCAAGTGCCGAATTGTAATCCGATACTTTCAGATCATACGGTTTCGAGGCACCGGATCGAAAATTCTTAACGTTCACACCAGACGAGGTTGCCAGCATCCCCGATGTGGTCGCCATACCAAAGCAATTTCCTCCCCAATTGCCCTCAGCCTCATAATATTGCCTTGCAAGTGGGGTATCTCCAAACATCAACTGAAACGATGCCAAGGGAATATGATAGTCCTCCGGATATCCAAAGCCTGGAAACTCATAGTAAGAGCCCTTCGAATTTATAAAGCTATAGGAGTAATTCGATATTCCCTCTCCGGAAACGACAATCGTGGAGGAGGCTTTCGCATAAACGGTCTTTAGCTGGCCATCCATCATATAGACCGTCATCGTGGTCGTTCCCGAACCAGCGGCAGTCAGCCGTACGCTCATAGTTCCGGTGTTAATCCACTCTCCTTTTACGATACCAGCCTTCGAGAAAGCAAACATGAGGCAAGCACCCTGCGGCGGATTGCCATAACCCACCGAGACATCCTTTGTCTCTGCCGAGTTGGCATTTAGGGTCGTTAGCAGCGGAGATACCGTCACTGCCGGATCGCTCGTCTTCACCGTAACCGCGACAGATACTGAGGCGACCACTCCGCCATCGGAGGCTCGAACGAGTGTAGCCGAGATATTTCCTGATCCGGCAGATATGCCATACACGGTCATTCCCAGCGAGTTTCCGCTCCAATTATCGTCCCAGGAGGTTGTGACGCACCTAGGATGCTGTATGCAAATGTTATAATTTCCCTGTGTTCCGGTATGTGAAAATACGATTCTCTGATTTCCTCCCGCCTTGAGTGTCATCGAACTGACAGAAACCTTAAACTGCGCTGCGACCTTAACATCCACCGTTATCTTTGTCGACGCAAGCAATTGTTTCGTTTTGCTGTCCCGTAGATACACAAAAAATGTCGTTGTGCCTGTCTTTTCCCCCGTGATGATAAAGGGAATCGTACAGCCGGAGGACTGCCCGTAAGAGGCTTTCGCACTGGAACCCACGGTTGAATGGTAGATTTCCGCCGCACCGTCAAAGTTACTGCCGGTCAGAGTGATCGTCTGCTTTTCTCCCTGCTCCAGACTGAGGGATGTCTTCGACGGTGTCAGTTTTGCCGGCGGCACGCTGATTGTGACACTCGTGTAAGTCGTCGCAAAGGCTGCATCTCTGTCCCAGTAAAGCAGCTGAAGCGTCAATTTTGTCGTGCCGCCTGCACAACCGGTGATAATCAAAGGCATGGTATCACCGCTTCTGCTTCCCCATTCTGCTTTACAATTATCATTACTCGTTGTGCAGGCTATTCTGCACTTTCCCTCAACCCCGCTCCAGGAGACATTCAGCCTTACACTTTTCCCCTTCTCGACGGACACAGACGATGCCGCGGTAATCTTCGGAACGGCGGTCACTTTGACCGTGATCGTCACGGTTCTTAAAACAGCTCCGTCAGAGGCTCTTGCCAGCCTTATCGTGTAAACCGAAGTGCCTGCGCGCAAACCGGTGAACTTTAAGGGGATCGTCAGCGCGGATCCGCTTTCTACCTTTTTATTTTCCTGCCAGATTCCTGAGCTGACTTTGTCATTGCTATTGCTTCCCCCCAGGGTCGTAGGCAAACCGCCGTCATTGCACTTTATGGTGACCGTCTCGCTGCTTCCCACCTGCACTGACACATTAGTCTTGCTGGCAGATAGGGAAGTTTCACCGGTTACCTTAACGCGCACTGTAGTGCTTGCCAATACTTTATTCGTTCCCCCTTGGCGCAGAGTTAGAAACACAAGATTGGTTCCGGTTCTTCCTCCCCAAATGGTCAGTCCTATCGTTTGGTTTCGCCATCTTTCTCCTTCCAAAAACCCCGCAGGAGTGATCTCCTTGTTCAGTGATGATACCGTCGCATAATAGCTTCCGCTTACCCCGCTCACCGATACAATAATTCTGACGGATTGCCCCACCGAAAGAGAAATATTAGTGTTGGACGCGGATATCCTGGGTTCACTTGCACCAACTGTCAGATCGTCCTCCGCTTCCTGCCCCGATTGCACAGGAGAATTCGCATCCCCCTCCGTGATCTCTCCGTCTGATGTCCCTTGGTTCCAATCGATGGAACCAAGCTCTGCCTCTTCTGGTTCCTCCGTATTCGTATAGAGATCATCGGATTCATCGATCTCACCGATGGCAGTTTCCTCTTCTCCTGTTATCGAGCCAACCACCACTTCTTCCAGGTATTGATCTCCAGAATCTCCCGCGTTTACTGCTATTTCCGGTTCTTCCACAGCTGGTTCCCCGCCATCGGATACCGGTGAGACGGAAGTCTCGTAATCATCCAGGGGCACTTCCATACTCAGATCATAATCATCATCCGCTTCCGGCAGATCCGTCAGATCCAGGGTTGCATCATCCTGTACATATACCGTCTCCCCGTCCAGCACCATTTCCGTGACATCCGGCTCCCCATCCTGTGCCATCACAGGAAGATCCATCACGCACAAATTGCTGATCATACTGGCCGCAAGGAGGACCGATACCGCTGCGTTTTTCCACCTTTTTTTCACTGGATTCACCTCCTGGTTTATGCCATAACAATATCGCTCAGAGCGGTACATTCCGCAAACGCGTTATCTCCGATCATGATATCCGCCGAACTGAGTACTAAGGTTTGAAGGAAGTCTTGCCCATAAAATGCGTATTCACTAATCTCAGACACCTGATCCGGAACGACGAATTCCCGGGAAGGCAGCTGCTGAGGATAACAGATTAATTCCGAAAAATCAGCTGTATAAAGCACGCCTCTCTCTGCACGGTAGGATTGGTTCGCCTCATTTACCAAAATGTCCTTTAAGCTGCTGCAATCGCGAAATGCGCCTCTCTCAATGTCCCTCACCGTAGATGGGATATCTATGCTCTCCAGATATTCCATACCATTAAACGCATAACACCCTATACCTGTAATCCCCTCATAGATCACAACCGACCGCACCGAGTCGGCATACGCCGCCCAGGGAGCAGGATTCTCCAGAGAATAGTCGGCCATTGCCCCGGATCCTTGAATGAAGAGCTGGCCCTGATCGGAAATTTCCCACTCCAAAGCGACGCCGCACTCTCCCACTGCCACAGGCAATTCCGGACGAAATTCTTCCTCTTCCATCATGATCCCATTGGTATCTCCGTCAAAAGGAACGGTCATGCCCGCCTCCGTCTGCGGATTAGCATCCGCGGCATCCTCCGAGCTGTTGAGGACCTCCGTTTCCTCAGGAAGGGAAAACCCTTCCTGAGAGATGACCTCTTCTTCCTCTTCCTGGAGCAGGGTATCCTCTGCCTCGTCCTGAATGATGATACCTTCCTCTATCACGACAGGATCATTCTCCAGTACCGCATCCTCTGCAGCGGTGCAAACCGTCCCATTCTGCAGCACGGCCAGTACACCTGCCATCACTAAATATGTTTTTCTTCTATTCATTCGCTCCATTCCTCACTACTTCACCGTCACCTTACACTTTACGCTTTTGCTTCCTGACTTCACAATGATCGTCGCTTTGCCTTTCTTGAGTGCTGTGATATTTCCCTTTTTATCCACCTTTGCCACTTTGGTATTGGTTGACTGATAGGTTATCTTGTCACTGCTCGTAATCGGCTTCAGCACCGGTACCAGCTTCGCTTTTTTGCCTGCTTTAAGCGTCAGCGATTTCTTAACTCCTGTTATCTTTTTTGTTGTCACTTTCTTTTTCTGCACTTTTACCTTAACTTTGGCTTTTTTACCGCTTGCCAAAGTAATGGTAATCGTCGCACTGCCCGTCTTCTTTCCAGCTTTGATGGTCAGCTTCCCTCCCGAGAAACTGCCTGTGGCGACATTCTTCTTATTCGTCGTGACTTTCTTTACGTAATCGCCGGAGGCCAGGCCGGTTATCGTGACCACCTTGGTGCTCTGCTTTGTCTTCAGCGTAATAGACTTTGTGTTCAAGGTAATCGTGGCTGACAGTTTCTTTATCTGTTCCGTCTTCGTTTTTCCACAGGTTTTGCAGGTGTAGGTCTTCACGCCCTCCGCCAGCGCGGTCGGCTGCTTCGTAACCTTCCCCTGATCCCAGGTATGATTATGCGCCTCCTGCTTTTCCGATTCCTCCGGCTTCTCCGTTTCCTTCTCTGTCAGAGTATCATATTCTACTTTTCCATCCACGGTCAACGAAACGCCTTCCGTCACATTCATCACAGCTTTGCTGTTCTGAACGCTGACCTCCACAGGCGTGTTGGAGTCCTGGCAGACACCCTGCACCGTCATCGTGTCATAAGTATCCGTGTCGGCCGACGACTTCATTTCGATCGTGTAATTCTGGCCTATCTCCGCCTCAATGGCTACCTCATTGGTCCGGGCACTGTCATTGACCGCCAGGGTAATCGTGTCTGCATCTGTAGTCACGTAAGTTCCCAGATCAATATTGGTCATAGCCACCTCGAATTCCGACAGATCCATATCCTGATTTTTTATCGTGTACAGGCGATTGGAAGGAAGATAGATCTTCACATCGTCAGAGGCCCCCTCCATTTCCAGCACCTGGTAGATGCCGCTCTGGTCCGTGACAAGAGAGCCATCGACAACCCGGGCAATCACGTTGTCCTCCACATCCAAAATCTCCGCATCATTCGAATTCAGAATCATCAGATTTACCGTATCGTCCGAGGATCCTCGAGTATTCCAGACATCCAGATACCAACTGTACGGTATATAACTGATAGGCCCCCATTCCGCACTGCTTCCCCACTCATATCGGTTATTCAGATAATAGTACCAGCCTGTATAATTCCCATCTCGCCCTGTCAGAGTAAGGTATCTCTGTGTATTCGGGTAGTTACAGTCATACACATACAGTCTGGCCGTTGTCTGGCTGACCTGCTCTACATCATAGCCCAGAACTGCGTGCCCGCTCTTCGATCCGTCTGCCAGCCCATAAATACACAACAGTACCGGCTTCCCTGTATCTTTTACCAGTTTTACCTGGTTTACCAGTTCGTTTAATTTGTTCATATTTTCATTGCGAAGATTTGCACTCGCCGAACCGTCCTGACTAATCTGCATACACTCGATGAAGTCACGCACCGTGATGCCCAGCCCGCTGCTCTTATCAGAGGTACCCAAATCGTAAACTCTGCCGGCATTCACCTGGAATGAGTACGGCCACAAACTGTTGTCGGTTCCATTGAAAATCCCCGAGGTACTGCTCATTCCATAGCAGTTTCCTCCCCAGCCTTTCTTTTTATCCTTCAAATATAAGGTGTCCGACAGCGTATTTACACCAAACATTCTCTGATAATTTTTCAGAGGAATAAAGTACCCTGCCGAATAACCGAATCCGGTGGTGCTGTTGCTGAATTTGTACGTGAGACTGTCCAGCCCAACTTCACCCATCTCAGGAACCCAGGTGACCGTGCCGCCATAATTTTGCCTTACAGACTCTGTCCAGGTGGCATTCCCAGCAGGAAAGTATGCAGTAAGAGTATCCCCCTCAAAGGCCGCATTTGCATAGGTTCCTGTCTTTTGATCTTCCTCCGGAAACTCCGGTGCATTACCCTTGAAATAGACGGCGGTCAGATTCGTGCAGGATCCAAAAGCGTGCGTTCCGATACTGATATCTTTGGATAAGATCGTTACTTTCTTAAGTCCGGTGCATCCTTCAAACGCTTCCACTCCCAGATTTGACACCTTCTCAGAAAGGGTAAGCTCAGTTAAAGATGTACACCGCCGAAAAGCAGCGTACTCTATTGCCATAATATTTTCCGGAAGCGCAAGATTTTTCAGTTTTTCACAATCGGCAAACGCGGATCCTTTAATGCTGGTTAAGGTGCTTGGGAGTGACACACTGCTCAAGGCCGAACAAGCCGAGAAAGTTTCTGCTTTAATCACCGTCACCCCTTCCGGAATCCTAATATCCGTAAAACTGCACCCAGAAAATGCGTATTCTTCTATATTTTTGACACTATCTGGAATAGAAATCTTACTTAAAACCGGACATCCACAGAATGCAGATTTTCCAATATCTGTAATTGTATTTGGAAGGATAACTTCGGTCAGATTCTCGCATTCTGATTGCAGATAGTCAAACGCATAGCTTCCTATGGAAGTAACACCATCCTGAACAATTACCTTTTTAATATCCAGCACGTAATTTTTCCATGGCATAGAGTAATAGTTCCAGTTATCCATTTGACCGGTGCCGCTGATCGTCATTGTGCCATCCCATTTTAATTGCCAGATTAACTTATCACCACATGTACCTCGCGCTATATAATCTACAGTTTTAATCTTTGCACCATCAAGATTAGTGTTAATTGCGTTTTTACCTATACATGTCACAGTATCGGGAATTTCAATCTCCGTCAGATTTTCACACCAATAGAATGCATAGCTTCCAATGCTTGTAACACCGGGTTCAATAATCACCTTTTTAATGTTTGATAATACATCCGTCCACGGCACATAGACCCTTTGCCACGTATCTTCCATATCTCCGGTACCTCTAATTGTTAATGTGCCGTAAATATCTAATCCCCACGTCAAATTATCTCCGCAGGTGCCCGTTGCAATAGGAGTATTATCCTCTAGCCAGGTAATCGTACCACCGTAGTTCTGTTTGACACTGTCCGTCCAGGTAGTGTTTCCGGAAGGATAATAAACATTAAATGACGCATTCGCAAAAGCATCCTCTGCAAAGGATGGCGCGTCACCCTTAAAGGAAAGCGCCGATAAAGTAATATTCTCCGAAAAAGCCTTATTGCCAATTTTTTTTACGCTTGCTGGTATACTTACGTTTCTAAGTTGGCATCCCGCGAATGCTTCTCCTCCAATCTCGATTATGCCTTCAGAAAGGGTAACCTTATTCAATTTAAAACACGCATAAAACGCATACGCATCAATACTTCTCAAATTGGATGGCAGATTGATGCTTGTAAATTCTTCGCAATCATAAAATGCATATGCCCCGATTCTGCTAAGACTATCAGGAAAATCGATTGTCTCTAGATTAATACATTCCCTAAAAGCATGATTACCAATCTCCGTAACACTATCCGGCAATATTACTTCAGATAGTTCTGTACATCTATTAAACATCTGGGATCCGATGCTGGTCAATCCATTTGGCAACTTTACCTTTTGCAAAGAACTACACCAAAGAAATGTAGCATCTCCTATACTTTCTACACTGTCTGGAAACACAACTTCCGTCAAAGTTTCACAACTTTTAAATACATTGTTTCCTATCGACATCACGCTTTCAGGGATATTAATCTCTTCCAAAGACGAACAACCCCAAAATGCCCCATCTCCTATACTCTTCAATCCATCAGGGAGGGAAATTTTTTTTATTTTTTTTGCATATGAAGCGAAAGAAAAAGCATACCCACCGATACTTGTGACAGGATATACCCCATTAATTCTATTTGGCACTACAACTTCTGCATCCGTTCCACAGTAACTGGTTATGGTTGCCTCGTTGTCGCTAAGAGTATATTCAAAATCTCCATATCTTTCCGAATTAGCTAACAAAAGAGAGGGCTCTTCATCTACAATGTCCATATCCTCGTCAGCATCATCCACGATGAAATCATCTGTAGCCTGACTCCATTCATCATCAACAGTGTCCACATCCACATCTGAAAGATCATACAAAGCAGTCGCATTTAAAGATGTATCTTCGTAATCTTCTTCTAAAAAGTCTTCCACTATAATATCTTCGTACGTATCATTCTCCGCTTCCCCAAACATCACCGTAGTATCCATGCTGGTAAACGTAATCGCAAAAATCAAAAGCCATGCCAACTGTTTCTTCTTCATACTTCTTCCCTCTCCTTCTCCGTCAATTCTTCTATCAGTTCTTCCAAAATCCTTAAAGTTTTTTCCTTCGGATAAACAAAACTGCTCTTGGGCAACGCTCTGATAAAATTGGTAAATGCGGCTCCGATCCCCGGTTCCTGTATGTGCAGATTGCATGCATAGTCTCCGTCAATGTAACCCTGTATCGCGTAGATGTGAAGACCGTACTTTGATCGCCCCACTCTCAATATCACGGTATAACGACCGGAGCATTTGCACTCTGTCTTCTGGTTCCATCGGTTTCACAAATTCCAATGGCATTTCGAGAACAATCCCATCTGCCGTAAATTGCCGCAGTCCGCTTTCATCAAACATTATATAGTAGTGAGATTTCAGGTTGACCAGTCGTTCAAACCGCTGTATCCCTTTTTCAATTACCATCTCCCTTTGCGGGATTTCATGACGTATGTATTTTTCCACAATCTGCCCTGTATAATAATGCCCAAGACATGGCTGAGCCATAATGTTATAAAGCCCGTCCTCGCTGGTGTTGTCTATGCTATCCTGCAATATGTGCAGTACATCGCTGCTATAAGAATTGAACGGCTGACATTCTTCTGTCAATTGTTTGAAATACTTTTGATACAGATCGATTATCTCCGGATTTGTCTGAACCTGCGCAACACTTAATGTTCTGTCCAAAAGGATCAGATACCGACCGATAATAATATAGTAGGGAAGCGGCTGCAACGAATTAGTCTGCTCCGCATCATTAAAATAATACCATGCAAAATATTGGCCGCGGAACGATATCGGAAGTAATTTTCTCAGCCAGATGATATTCTGCAGCTCACCGTCGATGCCCAGACGCTCCGGTAAGAAGGTCACGATCTGGTGTACTGTAAACTGCCTGCCCTTCTGCCAGAAAGAAATCAGTTCCTGGCCGATAGTCTCCTCTGATGGCAAATACATGCTGATCTCCGAATTTTGCTTAACTTCGCAGTGAAACACAGCGTGGATCAAAGCATTTACGTGATAGCGCCCTCGACACACCTGAGACTGCAATAGTTCCGCCTCTATTCCCTCCTTCTCGTCAGGCTGATTCTGTTTCTTTGCAGAAATATAATGAAGCTGCACAAGATCGCCCAAAACTTCACAGATTTCTTCCCATATCCGGTAGCGATCCTCTCCCTGCAATAGCATGTCATAATACCGATTGAGTTCCCGGATCTGGGACAGCGATAGTTGAAAATATCGCTCCAGCTTCTTTACCGAAATATAGGGAAGTATTCTTTCATCATTGAGTGCTTTGTGAATGGATGTTCTCTCCAAACCAGCTTTCTTAGCAATTTGAGAGATAGGTTCCCCCCTCTCCTCAATCAATTGCCTGAGATAATCTGAAAATCTGGACATGCCTCTGTTCTCCCTCTAAATTTTCATATATATAAAAAAATTTTAGCAATTTTATGTCTCTTTGTCAGTAAAATCCAAACAAAAAGTGTGACCAGAATTTATAAAAAATCTGTCACACTTTTTGCCACACTGATTTATTCAAATAATAATTCAAATGCCCTTTATGCAATTCCCAATTTTGCAAATTTTACCATCTGTAATCTACTTGCTTCTCACGACACCGAATACTTATCCAAAACATCCGAAAAATGCGCATCCTCCTCGGAATATTTTACTGTCAGTTCCTTCGTCAGATCCATGCTCAGCACCCCCATCAGGGACTTTCCGTCTATCACCGTTCGGTTGCAGGAAACATCCACATCATAATTACACTTTCCGGCTGCATCAATAAAATCTTTCACCTCATCCATCGCATTTAATCTGATCTTTTTCTCTGACATCGTCAGTACCTCCATCGGGCAAATTATACTGTTTTCATGGCGCCTTTCCACATTTCGTGATAGTGCCACATTCATAGTATTTACCGGACCGGATTATTATATGTATGCCCTACTCCATAAATTCTGTCATATATTTCCAGTATTTCTTCGGCATAAAATTCATCTGACAGCGGGGATTCTTTCGTTCTTCGATGGCAATGCTGTTGACAAAGCCTTTCCAAAGCCTGGCGTACTCCCGCTCTTTCTCAGAATACCGATGAACCATTTCTTCCTCCAGCGTCACATCCTGCAGGATAACCCAGCGCATACGGGCGCGGTGTACCAGACATTCCCGATGCGTGCGGTCGTATATCATAAAATTCATTCCCGGAAAGCGATCAGAAAAGTGATCTCCCAGCAGAGCAAGCACCTGATGCTTTGGCTCTATTTCGCAGAACATGATGCCCTGCTCCCAGTCTGCTTCCATCTGCCGGGCGGAAATGCAATCTTCATAATGTGGCCTCGGATCATCCAACTCCTTAAGCCGCACAAACATCCGATAATGATGAGCCTCGGTCTGCACCGCCTCGGTCTGCACCGCTCTGGCCAGTTCAAACACTCTCATAACACAAGCTTCCCGAAGATTTCTGGTAATATTTTTTTGTCTCAGCACAGCTAGCCCCAGCACCATTGTTCCAAAGATAGCTTCGCCCTTATCCAGACTATGGGAAAGAGCTGCCTGATATAGAATCTCATAGTCCTCTATACCCATCTTATCCCGGATCGTGTTCGCTACTTTGGCTGCTTTGTCATGATCTGTCTCTACCTCACGGTAATCCGCAAACAATTGATAGTTCTGATTTTCTCCGGTCTGAACTGTGACGTTTCTCAGTCCGAGGCCGCTGTCCCAGGCATCATAGACGGCTGTAAAAATACCGTCCACACTATCCTCACAGCTGAATATAGTCATCTGTACGTTTCCCTCCTTTCTGTCTTCTGCGGGGAGAATGTGTCATCAAACATCGACAACTGGCGATAGGTCTGGGTCTCAAAAGGCAGTTTTTCTTTCACATTCAGCAGATTGCGGTACATGGTATTCCCGCTGCAGGTAATAAAATAGATGGCCCGTTTCAACACAACTCCCATTTTTTTCAAAGCCGGATAGTCCAGTTTTCCAAATCTTCGCGCCTGCACTATGCGCCTGGCAGATTTTGGGCCAATACCCGGAACCCGCAGCAATACTTCCAGGCTGGCACGATTCACTTCCACCGGAAATTGTCCCAAATGGGATAATGCCCAGTCGCACTTCGGATCTATCAACATATTAAAATTCTGGTGTTTTTCGTTCAGCAGCTCTCCCGCCTCAAATCCATAGAAACGCATCAGCCAGTCCGCCTGATAGAGCCGGTGTTCCCGCAGCAGAGGCGGACCGCCCGGCAGGGACGGCAGAAGCGGATCCTGATTCACCGAGACAAAGGCTGAATAAAATACTCTCTTCAGTTCAAACTTTTTATACAGAGATTCTGCCACGGAGATGATCTGGTAATCGCTCTCCTGCGTGGCCCCGATGATCATCTGGGTACTCTGGCCCGCCGGCACAAACCGGGGTGCGTGACGGTACAAAGCCACCTCATATTTATTTTCCTGCATCTTTTCTTGCACCTGACGCATGGGCGCTAATATTTTCTGTCTGGATTTGTTCGGCGCAAGTTTACGCAGTCCATCCGCTGTGGGAAGTTCCAGATTCACACTCATTCTGTCTGCCAGAAAACCAGTCTTTTCAACCAGCAGCGGATCCGCTCCGGGGATGGCCTTCACATGAATATAACCCCGAAAATGATATTGTTCCCGCAGCTTAAACAGCGTTTGATAAATCTGCTCCATCGTATAATCCGGGCTATGCAAAATCCCGGAACTCAAAAACAGCCCCTCAATAAAATTTCTGCGGTAAAATTCCATGGTCAGCTGACAGACCTCCTCCGGAGTGAAGGAAGTACGAATCACATCATTGGAGGAACGGTTCACGCAGTAGCGGCAATTATAGATGCACTCGTTGGTAAACAGAATCTTCAGCAAGGAGATGCATCTGCCGTCCGCCGCGAAGCTGTGACAGATTCCCGGAGCTTCGCAGTTTCCCATATGCTTTCCATCACCTTTTCGGTCAACGCCGCTGGACGTACACGCCACATCATACTTGGCCGCATCCGTGAGAATATTCAATTTTTCATATAGGTTCATTTCCTGCTGAATATGCACAACGATCTCCGTTCTATAACTCCATAACTTTGTTCTTCCTTGATTATATAACAAGATCAAATGCAAATCAAGAAAAATCGAACATTTGTTTGTATTTAGACTATAGATTCGGAAACACATCAAGTGTTTCCGAATCTATAAAATTAGCCAGAGGACTGTTTTCGGTGTACTGCCGACGTTCCTCTGGCTAATATGAAGTTATAATTTTCCGAGAATCTTCACTGCTTCCTCCAGATACGGATTCTGCACCTTCGCAAATCTTCCCTCATCCGCAGCCTCTGCCAGGGACGGATCGATGGGCATCTGTCCCGCTACCGCCAGGCCCAGACTCTGGGCTGCTTCCTCAATGTGGCTCTCCCCGAAGACCTTGATGATCTTTCCGCAGTCCGGACATTTCAGATAGCTGTAGTTCTCAATCAGCCCCAGGATCGGAATGTTCATCAGCTTCGCCATATTGTAGGCTTTCTTGACGATCATCTGTACCAGATCCTGCGGGGAAGTCACCACCAAAATACCTTCCACCGGAAGTGACTGAAACACCGTCAGCGGAACATCACCGGTTCCCGGAGGCATATCTACCAGAAGATAGTCCAGCTCCCCCCAGATCACATCCGACCAGAACTGCTTTACGGTGCCGGCGATCACCGGCCCTCTCCAGACCACTGCCTGCTCCGGATCCGGGATCAGCAGATTCAGAGACATTACTTTAATCTGATTCGCTGTCAGTTCCGGCAGAATACCCTCTTCGGATACTTCCGCCGGTCCGGTCAGCCCATACATTTTCGGGATAGAAGGACCGGTAATATCCGCGTCCATGATGCCTACCCGGTATCCTTTCTCCGCCAGCAGGTTTGCCAGGGAAGCGGTTACCATGGATTTTCCCACACCGCCCTTACCGCTGACTACACCGATCACATGTTTTACCTCTGTGTATATGTTTGGCTCAACCTGAAAACTCTGCCGAGCCTTTGCGCTGGGACATCCCGCGCAGCTTTCCTTTGAGCAAGATGAATTGCTGCAATTTTTTTCTGCCATTTTAAAACCTCCTAAGTTACATAGTATATTTATTGTATCATGCGTGCGATATCGCCACGCGCACTTTCACGCATCTGACAGGTCGTCAGGGTCATCCTTATATCATTGCGCGTCAGGATGTCTCCTCGTATTATTCCCGGAATCGTCAGTATTGTGTACGATGGTGCCGCTGCTCTCTGTCATTTGCTCCAGAAGCGCATCCAGTATCCTCATAGCTGCCTCTTCCTTGCTCATCAGTTCCAACTGCTTTGTTTCCTGTCCGGATATCAGTGTAATTACATTCGTGTCGGTGCCAAATCCTGCCCCGGCCACCTTTACATTGTTGGCAGCGATGAGATCCAGATTTTTTCGCTCCAGCTTTTCTCTGGCGCGATTTTCCAGATCAGAGGTTTCCATGGCAAATCCGCACAGGAGCTGACCTTCCCTCTTATGATCTCCCAGATACTGCAGGGTATCCTCCGTGCGCTCCAGTTCCAGAACAAGTTCTCCGTCTGCCTTCTTCATCTTCTCATCCGCCACGGATACCGGGCGGTAATCCGCCACGGCTGCCGCTTTAATGATCATATCCTGCTCCCCGCTCCGGGACGTCACTGCGTCAAACAGTTCCCGGGCGCTCTGTATGGGAATTACCTCCACAAAGGATGGCGGCTTTAGCGCCGTCGTGCCCGTTACCAGCGTCACCTGGGCCCCCCGCAGCATCGCCATCCGGGCCAGGGCGTAACCCATTTTTCCGGAAGAATGATTCGTAATGTAGCGCACCGGGTCAATGGCCTCCTGGGTAGGCCCCGCCGTCACCAGGATCTTCTTTCCCGCCAGATCCTTTTCCAGCGCGATCTCTCTTAAGATATACTCTAGGATCAGGCTCTCCTCCGGAAACTTTCCTGCCCCGGTATCCCCGCAGGCAAGGAGTCCCACAGCCGGTTCGATGAGAAGCCAGCCATACTTTTTCAGCAGAGACAGATTGTCCTGGGTCACCGGGTTCTCATACATTCTGGTATTCATGGCGGGCGCTGCCAGTTTCGGGCACTGACAGGCCAACAGCGTAGTGGTCAGCATGTCGTCCGCCAGCCCGTGGGCCAGCTTGGACAGCACATTGGCCGTGGCCGGAGCCACAATGGCCAGATCCGCCCGCTTCGCCAGTTCCACATGCTCCACATGAAACTCAAAATTCCGGTCAAACGTATCCGTCAGACATTTATTCCCAGTCAATGTCTCAAAGGTAATAGGCGTAATAAATTGCTGAGCATTTTTCGTCATGATCACATGCACATCCGCATGCTGTTTTTTCAGCAAACTCGCCAGATTGGCGGCCTTGTATGCCGCAATACCCCCGGTCACGCCCAGAATAATCGTTTTTCCTGCTAACATAGATTCCTCCGTTTCGCATCAAACTCTTACATTAAAATTCTTTACAATTGATTATATTCATTATATCCGATTTCTTTATCATGCTGTAATCTGGCGACAACAAATAGCGGTAATTGTAATCTGTTCAGAGAATAATTTAAAAGAAATTTCCAATAGGATTCCTGACGCATCCGGTATTTATACTTACATAAGGACAAACCATGGCACAAATAAATTTCATCTTATAAAAAATCCACAGATCGCGCCCAAACATCCGAGATCATCCCCTATATACTGTAAACATATAACGCTGCGTCAATCAATGATATTTTTAAGCAAATTCTGAAAGATCGCTACAAAAACCGTTGGAATTTTCTAAAACAGAATCATACGAATATTTACGAAATTGATTATCAATGGTTTTTCAAAAACCAAATAAATCCGGAAATCAAAATGAAAAGAGTGTTTTTTTCTACATCAAGGTCTTTAATTTTATCAGTATTTCTTCCATTTTAACTTTTTAAATTTTTTTACTGTATCACCTTTTATCAGCTTCCTGACATATGCCGCGTATTTGGAATATGAAACCTTTCTTTGTCCAATGTAATATGTTCTTGTCAGCGGTGCCTGATCATAGGAGCGGGAACCATAGTATTTTTGTACTGATGCAACATTAACATAGCGTCCCCCTTTGTATTTATAATAAATATCCATTAATGTGCCCATATGTCCATAATCTTTCATGAAAATAACTTTTTTTCTTTTATAGTAACTGGTAAAAGTCCCCTGTCCTGTTTCCAGAATTTTTACTGCTCTCCCATTTTTATATTTGTAAATAATCTGGGTACAATAACCATAATTAGGATATGTGATTAATTCATCCACCTTATCATTGTCCAAGTCTACATATGCATAGTCCAAATAAAATGTATTAAATCTGTATTTATCAATTCTTATTTGCGTGCGAAACACTGCATGTGCCTTGCTATTTTTACTGGCCGCATACGTTTCTGTAGAACACATTACGGTACCCAGCATCATCACTAATAAAACAAATACCATTGCGTTTCGTCTTGTCGTTATTTTCATTCCTCCATACCCCTCTTTCATTCTGCTATTAATGACATCTCGGTCTGCGAACGCAGGTCGACCTGCCTTCGCCAAGCAAAAGCCCTTTAAAAACTACTTCTTTTTCTTAATTAATTGCCTGTCCGCCCAGCGGAAATAGCCCGGAGCGGATCGAAACACCTCCGGGTTCTCCATAAGTTCTGTGATCAGTTCTTCAATGCTGAACGGCCGATAACCATACTCCTGCATCTGATCAATATACTGATCCAAAGTATCGTTCTTTAATGCCCGGAAAAACTTTTTCGTATCCTTATTAGCCTTGGACAGCCGTTTCAGATAATCGCCGGCTTTCTCCCACTGTCCCTGCTTGAAATACAGCATGGAGAGCGGCAATAACATCTGTGTCTCCTCATGCCCGTCATACTTCTTGTGCAGCTCCAGGGCAGGCTGTTCTTCCTCCATCAGCGCATAAAGATGCATCAGGGTATACCTGACCCCCAGATTATCATTTTCACAAAGCCGTAGCATCTCCTCGCACTCTGCTATAGCTCTCCTCGTCATGCCGCAGTCTTTCAATGTTTCCATATACTCTTGGCGCAGCCGCATATACGGCCTTGTGGCCGTGATACCCCAAAAATGACCTATATCATCCGCCATGTAGCCTTCCCGCTCCATAAGTTCCGTTCCGTGCTTGATAGCGCTCTCCAGTTTCTTTAGCAGGTCCAGCTCATCCGCCGCGGTAATTTCCGCGATCATTCTCTCCGCATCCAGATTATTCGGATCCAGCTGCAGCGCTTTCCTGGCATATTTCAATGCGCTTGCTTCATTACTGGCATCTTCCGCCAACTCCAGAAAGTCATCCGCCGTTTCCGCGTTCTTTTCCGTCACCTGCTGTGGCAGATTATGATTATACTGATCCATAAATTTCTGAAACAGTCCATTCAGTTCTTCCTCGCTCATATTTTCATTGCCATTTTCTTCCATAAACGCGTCAAATTGCTTAAATACTTTCTCCGTTGCTCTGCTCATGATATCTCCCTCTAACGTTCAAAAATATGACCAAAGTACCACCCGCTTTGGTCCGGTCTTTTCAGGAACAGAATACCACATATTGGAAGGGATTTCTACTTGGATTTGTTAAAATTGCCGTAAAAAAACTGCCAAGCCATTCACAATGGCAACAAAATACTGACAAACTGAAAAAAGCTTTACTACGAAACGCAAATAGATTTTATCCCATATTTCCATTTTTAAATAATCCCTGCATCCACTCTGGACATCATATCTCTAATGCTATCTCTGTCTGCTTAAAGATTCATCGCACTCTGTATTCATATTTTGATACAATAAAACGATGCACTCATACGGTGCTAACGACACTGCACCGGGTGCAAATGGAAAACGGCGACAGTCCCTCAGTTAAGATTAGAAAGAAATTGGACGGAATACCAGCTCTCCGTGAAGTCCGGACTTACCCAGTCCACCATTTCTTCCTGATACCGGAAAGATATGCTTCCGAGCATCACCTCTCTTGGCAAATTGTGTGATGCTTTCGGTATCACGATGTCACAATTCTTTATGGACGAGGAAACGGGACAGGCCGTCCTGCTGACCGAGCAGCAGATAAGGCAATTAAATTATGCCGCCAGATTAGATCCGGAGCAATACGATTCACTGCTCAATTTTCTTCGGACGATCTGGCCGGAAGAGTTTAAATAATATTGGACATATTAAAAGCAACCTTACCTTTGGCTACGGCGGTTGCTTTTTGAATCGTGCTGAATTATTTTGTGATACAGGTTGTGATTTTCACAAGTTTAGAATATAATAAAAATGTGATTTTGATACACCAAAACCCTAATAAAAGTGTGAAGGGGCGTATCTATGGAACGATTGATTTTGAATAAGCTTCTGGATTGGAAAAATTCACCCTATCGAAAACCGCTTATCTTAAAAGGCGTGTGGGTTGTCTATTTTATTTTTTGAACAGTTCGGAATGCGATCCAAGACGATATAGCATCAGAACAAGCACATCATCCCGGATTTCATATACAAGAAGCCAGTCCGGTTCGATATGGCACTCCCGAGTTCCTTTATAGTTCCCGGAAAGATCGTGGTCATGGTATTTTGCATCCAGTTTGCCGCCGTGAGCAAGAATATTCACAACTTCGAACAGCTTATCCAAGTCTTTATTCTGTTTTTTCGCCAACTTCAGATCCTTCTTGAACTGGGTGGTGAATTTTACATCGTACTTCATATTTCAAGCGCCGCCTTGAGCGCATCCATGCTGGAATACCCCTTCACACTGCTATCGGAAGCGATACGCCTGCCTTCTTCAATAGCAGCCGCAGTCGCTTCATTCGGCACATCCAGTTTCAAAGAAAAAGGAATCCCCTGTTCACGAATGGTAGTTCTAAGGAACATGTTAATGGCGGTTGTCATATTCAGTCCCAGTTCAGAAAAGATCTGTTCCGCCTGATCCTTTACATCCTTATCCGTTCTAATATTCAAATTCGTGGTTGCCATTTCATACTCCTCCATTTCTGATAGCTTTCTTATAGTAGTATATGCAATTACTCGTCTATTGTCAATACGATGTCATTATTTTCGTCTTTCCTTCGCGACGATCAGCGTAAAGTACCCCGCATCGTCCGGTATCTCCTCCACACTGCGGTAAATTTTCTCCGTTTCCATGCCGCAGTTTTCCACTGCGCTGACATTCCGCCCGCTGGTGCACAAAAGCTCTTTGACTTCTTTCATATGGCTGGCGGATTTCATCAATATATAAGTGCCGGGACAATTCAGAGTGTCCTGCGTCTTATGAACAGCGGGAATAATGAGGAGCTGCTCATCCCATTCTGCCAGGGGAAGTTTTAATCTGGCAGCTGCGGCGCAGAAAGAAGTGACGCCGCTGACCAGCTCTACAGAATAACCGTCCGCCTCCAAAATATGCTGTAGGTAGCTGAAGGTGCAGTAAACGGTTGGATCTCCCAGTGTCAGGAAAACCACATTTTTTCCCTGATCCAAGTATGTTTCCAGAATCTTCGCGCCTTTTCTGTGTTCCTGATCCATCTGTGTTTGGTTCTTCACCATAGGCATGTCCACCGCGATTACCTCTTTTTCTGCCAGCTGCGGAACTGCCTTCCCTGCGATCTGATAGGCAACGGACTCTGCCGGATTCTTTCCCGGAACAGCGATCACCTCATTTTCCCGAATCAAGCGAACGGCTTTTAATGTCATTAACTCCGGATCCCCAGGGCCCACGCCCACTCCATATGCAATCCCTTTCATTATGAAATTCCTCCTGCTCATTATACTGTATATAATCATACCACAAAGCCGCCCCAGTTGCGATTTGTAAAGGACTTTTTCATCCAAACGATAAACTTTTTCTATTTTCATCATATTTTTCACTATAAAATCTTATATCTCTCAAAAAATTATTGCATATTGTATTGCATTTTGTGTTCTTCTGCATATAATAGAAGTGAGAGGAGGATACTATGTACGAGCATTTTGAAATGAATCTGGACGATGCTTCATTTGAATGGGATGACGAAAAAGAAGAACTAAACTTTCAAAAACATGGCATCCACTTCAAGACCGCCGCAAAGGTTTTTCTCGATCCGGATAAATTAATACGCGAAGATGAAGAACATCCGCAGGAACAGCGATATAACGTTTTAGGAAAGGTTGGAAAAGTTCTCTTTGTGGTCTGCGCCTTCAGAGATAAAAATGTTATTCGAATGATTTCTGCCAGGTTGGCTACTAAGCCTGAAAAGGAGAGGTATGAATATGGCGAAACTGAATATTAAAGAATTAAATAAAGAATTGTCTATGGACGAACTGTCTGAGCTTGATGCTGCCGCTGCTCTTCCACCTGTCTTTGATAATGATAGTCCGGAAATGACAGCAGAAATGCTCCTTCAATTTAAACGAGTTCGACAGGGAGAAAGAAATAAGCAGACGGTTTCCTTGCGGCTTTCACCAGCCACTCTCAAAAAAGCTAAAATGTATGGAAAAGGATATACTTCCTTTCTCAGTCGTCTTTTAGATGAAGCAATTAAAGACGATTCTCTGGTTCGTAAATGCATTTAACTGAAAATCAGCCTCAGTTACTATTTGGGTCTAAAACAGTCAGATAAGCCATCTGCTATAGAATAATCCTATTGCAGATGGCTTAAAAACAAATTCATTTTGAGATAACTTATCCTGAAAGTCCGATTCCTTCTTTCAGAGGAATATTTTCTGACTCTTTCTTTACTTCCTTGATATCCTCGTTCTCCTTAATGATAAAGAAACGGATAGAGCATACAATGGCGTTTTTCCAAACTAAAACCGGCATTATGCAGGCAGCAGAGCGAATCATGTTACAACACCGAAAGCATTGAATTAATTTCCCGGACATGCTATACTCCCGTTGTAACTGTATTATATCCCCAGTCATAGATTATCTGGCTCTATCGGGTTTTCTTATGGCGCATACATAGGTTGGATCTTTAGCCTCCGTGTCTGCAGATTTTTCTGCGCGGAGCCATACCTGTCCGGGTGGCATCCGCAGCTTGAAAGCTCTGCCAAAATAGATATGCAAAGGGCTTTGTTTCAACTGGAAGGGGAATAGTAACAAGGAGGAAAATTGAATATGAAAACAAGAAAAAAAGACACCCGTTGGATGGTCAGTGTTGCACTTATGGCCGCTATTGTAATTGTGCTGGCAAATACCCCGCTGGGCATGATCCAGCTGCCGGTCATCAAGGCGACAACAGTCCATATCCCCGTCATTATTGGCGCCGTTTTGCTGGGTCCTGCTGCCGGAGCAATTCTTGGCGGCGTGTTTGGTATCTGCTCTATGATCAGCAATACCACCGCCCCCACCCTGCTCTCTTTTGCGTTCTCGCCGTTTCTGAGCAGCGACCTGGCAGGAATCTTTAAAGCACTATGGATCTCCATCGGCTGCCGTATCATGATCGGTGTGCTGGCAGGATGGATCTGGATCGCGCTTAAGAAGCTGAAAGTCTCTTCCTGGATCGCGCTTCCTATCACCGGTTTTTTAGGTTCCATGGTAAATACGGTGTTTGTTATGGGAAGCATTTATCTGCTGCTGGCAAGCCAATATGCAGAGGCGAAAAATGTGGCGGTTAATGCCGTCTGGGGACTGATCATGGGTACGGTTGTTGCCTCCGGCATCCCGGAAGCCATAGCGGCTGCGGTTCTGGTAACTGCGCTTGGGAAAGCATTGCTTTCCATCTTTTCCCGTCAAAAATAAGCAATGAAAATAAACAGCGAAAGCATTAGGGTAGCACTATGATTTTAGCAATAGACATCGGAAATACAAATATTGTCCTGGGCTGTATCCGGGACCGGAAAATTCTATTTACAGAGCGTCTTTCCACGGATCATGCCAAAACAGATCTGGAACACGCGATCTCCATCAAGAATGTGCTGGAGCTTCACAATATTAATCCAAAGGAAATCGAGGGAGCCATCATTGGCTCCGTGGTTCCCCCTATCACTGCGCTGATCGGGGAAGCGCTTCGAAAGATCACCGGCTGTACCGCCATGATCGTGGGACCCGGGGTAAAGACGGGACTGAATATCCTGATGGATAATCCCGCCCAGGTAGGAAGCGACCTGATCGTGGGGGCTGTGGCGGGCATTGCGGAGTATCCCCTCCCGCTGGTTCTCATTGATATGGGTACTGCCACCACGGTCTGCGTCATTGATGAACACAAAAATTACATCGGCGGTATGATCATGCCGGGCCTTCGGGTTTCCCTGGATTCCCTTACCAGCCGCACTTCCCAGCTTCCGCGCATCAGTCTGGATCCTCCGAAGCGGCTGATCGGAAAGAACACCATCGAATGCATGAAGAGCGGGATCCTCTACGGCAATGCATCCTGCATTGACGGCATGATCGACCGCATTGAAAAAGAACTCGGACAGAACGTCACGGCCGTTGCCACCGGAGGCCTCGCCGGGCGGATCGTTCCCCTGTGCCGCCATGAGATCATCCTGGACGACGAACTGCTGCTGAAAGGACTGCTGCTCATCTACGAGAAAAATTCATGAAAGCGAGGAAACACTATGATACCGGAAAGACTGGCCGCCCTGCGCGCCCTCATGAAACAGCATGATATAGATGCTTATCTGGTTCCCACCGATGACTTCCACGGTTCGGAATATGTGGGAGATTACTTTAAGTGCCGGGAATTCATCACGGGTTTTACCGGTTCCGCCGGAACTGCTGTGATCACCCGGGATGCGGCGGGACTCTGGACAGATGGAAGATACTTCATCCAGGCTGCCAGACAGCTGGAGGGAAGCGGATTTACTCTTTATCGTATAGGGGAAGAAGGAGTACCCACCATCGAGGAGTTTCTGTTAGATATCCTGAAACCGGGACAATGCCTGGGATTTGACGGTCGGACTATGACCGCCGGGCAGGGAGCCCAATTGGAGCAAAAACTGGCGGAGAAGAATATTTCCATATCCTGTCAGTTGGATCTGATCGGGGATATCTGGGCTGATCGCCCGGCGCTTTCCTGTGAACCTGCCTGGTCTCTGGATGTGAAATACGCCGGAAAACCCCGAAATGAAAAGCTGGCAAAGATCCGCAGCCTCATGGCGGAGAAAAAAGCTGATTACTTTTTACTTACTTCTTTGGATGACATTGCCTGGCTTCTCAACATCAGGGGGAATGATATCGCCTGCAATCCCGTGGTACTCTCCTACCTGGTTATGACCCAGGGCCGTGTTCTTCTGTTTGCCCAAAGCGCAGCGTTCTCCCCTGAGTTAATCGAAGAGCTGCGGCAGGATGCAGTTACGTTAAAGCCCTACCATGATGTTTATAATTATGTTGCGGGCATCCCTGCAGGAAAGACCGTGCTGCTGGACACATCTTCCGCCAATTACACACTCCGCAGATCTCTGCCGGAGCAGATTACTGTACTGGAGGATACCAATCTTACTCTGCTGCCGAAAGCAGTCAAAAACGCGGTAGAAGTTGCCAATATGAAAAAAGCCCACATAAAAGACGGCGTGGCTGTGACAAAATTCATCTGCTGGCTGAAAAAGAATATTGGAAAAGAAGAAATTACGGAGTTATCCGCTGCCGATAAGCTGGAAGAATTTCGCAAACAGGGAGAACATTATATCGGTCCCAGCTTTGACCCGATCTTATCCTACGGTTCCCACGCAGCCATCGTCCACTACTCTGCCACACAGGAAACAAATATTCCTCTGCAGCAAAAGGGTCTGCTGCTGGCCGACACCGGCGGACAGTATCTGGAGGGCACCACTGATATTACCCGCACCATAGTGTTGGGAGAAACCACGGAAAAAGAAAAAGAATTCTTTACCCGGGTGCTCCGGGGCAACCTCAGACTGGCCTCGGCCAAATTCTTAAAAGGCTGCAGCGGAAAAAATCTGGACTATCTGGCCCGCGAACCCCTCTGGGAGATCGGTGAGGATTACAATCACGGAACCGGTCACGGAGTTGGCTTCCTGCTGAATGTCCATGAAGGGCCAAACGGTTTTCGCTGGAAGACCGCTCCCGGCGCCAGAGAAATGGCCGCATTTTGGGAGGGCATGATCACCACCGATGAGCCCGGGTACTATGTGGAAGGCGAATTCGGTATCCGTCACGAAAACATGATGGTATGCAAAAAAGCAGAGAAAAAACCTTGCGGTCAATTTATGGAATTCGAGACCATTACTCTGGCGCCGTTTGATCTGGACGCCGTTCTGCCAGAGTTAATGACCGAAAAAGAACGTCAGCTTCTAAATGCTTATCATGAAAAAGTATATGAAAAAATTTCTCCCTATCTGAATGAGGAAGAAAAAGAGTGGCTGAAATCGGCCACCCGGAAAATCTGAACCATAAAAATTGACAGGCGAAGACAATACAGGGAAAGCGGCGCTAGATATGCACCGCTTTCCCTGCTTTTGGTTTTACCACCGGAATATCCGGATAATCCTCGTCCATCATCTGTTTCAATTCTCTGGTATCCACACTGCGGGACAGGGGCGGAAACGCATTATCAAAATGGGACAGCAGTATCCGTTTTGGTTCCAGTCGTTTTATAATCTTCAACGCCTCTTTCTCTAAATCACTATTGCCCTGATAAGGAAGGATCAGCAGATCCGCCCGTTTCGGATAGTCCTCCTCTTCTGACAGAGCAAGGCTGCCCAATAGAAGGATTTCTTTCCCTTCTGCCCGGATATCAAATGCCAACGTTTCATTCGCTTCTTTAAACGTTTTGTTCATAAGGAACAACCACGGCAGATTGTACCAATATTTTAACAGGCGGATCGGACTCAACGTTTTAAAAATCAGTCTCTTATCAAATTTTATATGCTTTCCACGCAATACTTTCACAGACACGCCGCCAATGGAAAACTCGTCTCCAGGACGCATTTCCAGTATTCTTCCGCTTTCCGGAGAAAATTCCTCCACAAATTTTTCCAGGGTTCGTGCTGGCCGGGCACTGCAAAAAACAGTGGAATCTCCCTCTTCCAAAAGCCAGGGAACCGTGCTTAAATGATCAAAGTGCCCATGAGTAATAAAAATCGTCTCTTCGGCAAGAAAATCTTCCAGCCCGTTTGGATTCTCTCCACCCTTTATCTGTACAAACGGGTCAAACAAAATACGCTCACCAGAAGCCTCCAGCAATATGGAAGCTGTCCCCATCCAAGTAATCTGCATTTTCTCCCTCACTATAATCATTCCCGTTATTCTTACAGTTTCGAATACCCGTAACTATTCACAATAGCATCTATCTTCTCTTTTCTCGCGCACATCGGGCAGTTGGTAAAGTCATAGGTTCTATAATCTCCGATATCCTCCTTACCAAAAATCGCATTGATCTCCATTCCGGCCACCTCTTTGCTGGCGCTGAATATAGCGGACACCCCCTCAATGATTCCGCCGTAATACTGCACACATTCAATAGCTCTGGCGATGGTGCGTCCCGTAGTAGCGGACGCCAGCAAAAGCAGACAGTGCTTCCCGTCTATCATCATCTGCATATTATCACGGAATATCAACTGGCCCCCCGGGTTCATCTCCGGCGTCACAATGTACATCGTCTGATGCTTGTTCAGGGACATAATGCCGGAAGCCGTCAGTTCGTCTGCCAGATAAGCGCCGATCACTTCACAGCCATCCATACAGATAATCGTATCAATGTAGGTACTGGTAGAATACTTTCTTGCCAGCACGGACGCTGCCGCAGCCGCCTCGCTCTTTCTCGATTTCATGATAGTCATATCCACGTAATAGTTGATATGGGAATGGTTCGTAGCAAAATGTCCGGGAATCACACGGATAATTGCATTCTGATTTACCTTTGAGAGTATCTTCGTCGCTCTGCTTTCCATAGAAATACCTCCGCTCCAATTATTTGCAGTAAAACAACACCCCACGTTCTTGCAAAACTGCTGTCATATATGTATAGAATACACAATAATCTTTTCGATTTCAAGAAATATTTCTGCCTAACTGCCAAAACGCAATGGCGCTGGCTGCCGCCACGTTAAGGGAATCCACTCCGTGGCTCATAGGGATACGCACAGTATAATCACATTTGTCGATCATCTCCGGTGAAAGCCCGTTTCCCTCCGTCCCCAGCACAATGGCCTGTCTTTCTTCCTGCATAAGCAGCGGGTCTTCTATACTGACCGTATCATCCCGCAGGGCCATGGCTGCCATTCGAAAGCCCATCTTTCGCAGAAGTTCCATGTCGCCTTTTTGCAAGTAAGTCCAAGGCACCTGAAAGGCTGTCCCCATGCTGACCCGGGAAGATCTACGATACAGAGGGTCGCTGCAGCCGGAAGTCAAAAGTACCGCATCCATGCCCAGGGCTGCAGCTGAACGGAAGATAGCCCCGAGGTTCGTAGGATTCATCACATCCTCCAACACAGCGATCCGTCTGGCGTCCACGCATAGCTTTGCAGTGCTTTTTAACGGCGGCCGCCGCATAGCGCACAGGGCTCCTCTGGTCATGGGAAATCCGGTCAGGTTTTTGATCACCTTATATTCTGCCGTATATACCGGGATATCTCCGCAGCGGGAAATGACATCTCTGGCTTCTCCCTCCGCCTGTTTTCGCTCTGCCAGGAAAGAAATGGGTTCACATCCGGCTTCCAACGCCCGCTGGATCACCTTGGGACTTTCCGCAATAAATATTCCGCCTTTTGGCTCGTAAAGGTGAGACAGCTGCCCCTCCGTATAACGGGCATAAATGTCCAGCTCCGGCGCGCCAAAATCAGTTATTTCTATCATCATTCTCTGTACCTCCAAAACCTCCCTTTCATGGTAGTAAAATATTCTGTCCTTGTCAATCGTTGTATTCGCCCCGGATATATGGTACGATACATGATGATATTTGCAGAGCAAAACCAACTATTCAGACTGAGAGGATCCGCAATGAAAGAACAATTATATACCATTCCCCTGATGGATGCGCTGCGCGCCGATGAAGAGTGTCCTTTTTGTTTTATCCGCCGTAATCTGGAACAGCACGCCATCGATTTTACGCTCGGGTCAGGCGCCTCCTACATGGAAGATGATATTCGCGCCCAGACAGACAAGGCCGGTTTCTGCAGGGAGCATTACCGTCAGATGTTTGTCTATGGAAATCGTCTGGGCAGCGCGCTGATCATGGAGACTCATTTAAAAAAGATGTCCACGGAATTAAAGAAGCAGATGGATCACTATTCTTCCGGAAGTAAGCCATCTCTTGTGGGGCGTTTGCGCAGAACCGGGGGCCCCGGCGAAACAGAGAAAAATAATGTCAGCGCCTGGATTTCCTGGCAGCTCGGTTCCTGCTATATCTGTGAGCAGATATAGCAGAACTATGAGCGCTATCTGGCTACTTTTTTTGATCTGTTTAAGAAAAATGAGTCAGAGTTTATTGATTTGCTAACAAAAGCCAAAGGCTATTGCATCCCCCACTTTGGTGATCTTTTGGAGAGCGCCCAGCGTTACCTGAACGAAAAAGAACAAAAACGCCTCAGAGAGATCCTGTTTCCCCAGATGGAAAACAGCCTGGAACGTATGATCGGCGACGTGGACTGGTTTCAGAAGAAATTTGATTATCGCTTCAAGGATGCGGAATGGAAGAACTCAAAAGACGCTGTGCAGCGGGCTATGCAAAAAGCGGGCAGCGGTTACCCCGCTGACCCGCCCTATGAGCAGAAATAATATTTTACTGCGCTAGCGAACTTCCCAGTTCTTTGCAGGCTGCAGCAGCTTCATCATCCGGTGCGTCGTTTGCGATCACAGAATCGTGTGCCAGCACCGCACCGGTGTTCTTGCAGTCTTCTTCCCAGTTGCGCATCCACTCTCCGTCTCCCCATCCATAGGAGCCGAACAGACCAATCTTTTTCCCGCTTAGTTTTTCCTTACACTCGTCAAACACCGGCTGGAACACTTCCTCTTCCAGTACCTCATCGCCCATAGCGGGGCAGCCGAATGCGATGGCATCAAACTCTTCCACCTTTCCTGCGGAAAAATCGCTCACCTCAAAAACGGAAACTTCAGCGCCTGCTGCCTTTGCTCCTTCTGCTACGGCGTTTGCCATTGCCTCCGTGTTTCCTGAACCGCTCCAATAAACAACTGCTACTTTACTCATTTTTTTCATCCTTTCATAATATTATAGTTAATTATAGAAGTTTCCTTTCAGGCAGCTATTGTAAGCTGCGTGATCGACCTTCCATTTATAAACTGTCTCACATACACATCTTTGCACTTTTCAAATTTGGCGAACTGTTTTCTAGCCTCGCACTCATTACAATATACTTTCCAGACGCCAGAACACTTGCAGTTCTTTCCGCCCTGTTCGATAAAGCCAATGACGTCTTCCAGAGGGTATCCCAGAAACAGGCCGATCTCATGGGGAAAACAATCCCGGTTTTGAAAGCTGCTTTTCAGATGAGCGATGCAGTCCTGTATGTCCCGGCTTCTATACCCGTACTTTTGCATCAGTTCAGCTACACCGGGTTTCGCGAAATCTGCTTCCAGCTTCTTTTTTCGGTAGACATACAGCAGCACCCCCGTCTGATTCCTCTTTAGTATTTCTATAAATACCCCTTTTTTATTCAATTTCCGGCTTTCGACGCGCAATTCCTCACGCAATGTATTCATATCCGAACATTTGTAATTGAACAGATTTGCCGTTTTCAGCCCCGCCAATGTAGGGGCGCAATGTTCTACCAGCTTTAATTCCAGCATTCCAAAACCTCCGATCCATTTAACGATTGCAATAGGTTTCCAACACATTGGTCAGCGCCGCTGCGCTGCTGGAGTGAGTTCGGGCGATGGTGATATTGTTTCGTTTTGCCTCAGTTACCGCGCTGAGTACCATTTTATGTGACACTGTGTTAGTGAACAGGATCATCAGATCCGGGGAACCCAGTTTTTTCTTAAAACCACTCTTCTCTTTGACAAATACCTTTGCCTTACAGCCATGTTTTTTGCAGATTTCCTGATATTGACAGACCATACACTCATTTCCGCCGATGATCACTACGCTCATTTCCCGCCTCCTGTATACTATTATGTCCTGTATTTTCAGTTAGTTTATTCTAATTATTGATTTAAATTTATGGGCTGTGTATCCAGCCCATTTTGTCGTCCATTTAGTTAGCATTTGCTAACCATTTAACAGAATATCATATCCTTTTTTCATTGTCAACTGTTTTTTCCCCTTGACGTCCCCCCTCCTCCCCAGTTACTATCTTCATATAAAAACTTAGGAGTGAAAAAACTATGTTACAAGCCATAATTGGCATCGCCATTTTAATTATGATACTTGGCTTTCTCTATCTGATCAGCCGTTTCCGAAAATTTTGCTTTGTTCAAAGGCTGGCCGGAGGCAGAAAATGGCTGACCTGGGTGATCGCCGTCCTTCCGATTTTGGTCATCGTGTATTTCGGGTTTCAGGATCTGATAAATACTGTGATCGCAGTACTTCATTTGATGATTTTCTGGCTCCTCTGCGATCTGATCGGACGGATACCGAAAAAAAGAGTGAAATTCTATTGGCAGGGAACACTGGCCATTGCTGTGACGACTGTATACCTCGGATATGGATGGTATCAGGATCATCATGTGTACGAGACGGATTATACCGTTGAGACCGTAAAAGAGCTTGGCACGGATTCTCTGCGCATCGTCCAGATTTCTGACTCTCATTTAGGCGCCACCTTTGACGGGGAGGGCTTTGCCAGGCACATAAAGAGGATAAAGGAAACAAACCCTGATCTGGTGGTCATTACCGGGGATTTCGTAGACGACGATTCTACAAAAGAAGATATGATAATAAGCTGTGAGGCTCTTGGCACATGGAAGCCAAAATATGGGATTTATTTTGTCTTTGGAAATCATGATAAGGGCTATTTTAATTACCGTGATTTCTCAACGGAGGAATTGCGCAGCGAACTGGAAAAAAGCGGTGTTCATATTCTGGAGGACGAAACTGTCCAGATCACCGAACACCTCTCTCTCACCGGACGGCAGGACCGCTCCGAATACGGGCGCAAAAGCGCACAGGAACTGGCGAAAGAGCTGGATACGTCAGATTATACGATCCTGCTGGATCATCAGCCCAACGACTATGATGCCGAGGAAGCCGCGGGCTTTGATCTGGTACTCTCCGGCCATACCCACGGCGGCCAGATGTTTCCTATCGGCATCACAGGAGTGCTGTCCGGGGTCAACGACAAAACCTATGGGCTGGAAGCGCGGGGCGGCACGACCTTTATCGTTAACTCAGGTATCTCTGACTGGGCGATCAAATTTAAAACAGCAACATTTTCGGAATTTGGGGTAATCGTCATTACTAAGAAATAATGTGTTAATTTTATTTCAGCGTCTTATACGTATATCGGATCACAGCGGCTGACAGGATAAAGGTCAGCACATCCGACACCGGCATGGAGTACAGCACGCCGTTCAAACCGAAAAATAATGGAAGCAGCAGCGCAAAGCCCACGCCAAATACCACCTCTCGCACCATGGAGAGCGCTGTGGAAGTCAATGCTTTTCCAAGAGACTGCAGGTAGATAAACGTGGCTTTATTCACGGTGGCCAATACCATCATGCACAGGTAAATCCGAAAACACCTTACTGCAAAGTCCGTATAATACACGCTCTCATTTGCCGCACCGAAAATACCGATGAGCTGTTTTGGAAATACCTCTACAATAAGCAGCGCTACGGCTCCCACGGCTGCCTCCGAAAGCAGCAGGCGGGTAAAGAGTCCCTTCGCCCTGTCATTCCGGCCTGCGCCAACATTATATCCAACGATAGGAATACAGCCAGCCGCCATTCCTACAGAAATGGAAATGACGATCTGAAAAAATTTCATCACGATACCCAGCACGGCCATGGGAATCTGGGCGTACTCCTCCTGCCCAAAGATTGGATCCAGGGCGCCGTATTTTAAGGTCATATTCTGGATGGCGGCCATAGCAGCCACCAGAGAGATCTGAGATAGAAAACTGCAGATTCCCAGAGGAATATATCTCTTTACCAGTCTTCCATGCAGGCCAAAACTGCTTCTGCCCAACCGGATCGCTTTCATGTGGCACAGATACCAGATGGCCAAAACAGCAGTCAGGATCTGTCCCAAAATAGTTGCCACAGCAGCTCCCATCATCCCCCACTTGAAAACAAAAATAAAAATCGGATCCAGAATAATATTTACCGCTGCCCCTGCCAGGGTTGATGCCATGGCAAACTTAGGACTTCCATCGGAGCGGATAATGGGGTTCATGGCCTGGCCAAACATGTAAAACGGCACTCCCACCGTGATCCAGAAAAAGTATTCCCTGGCATGGTGAAACGTCTCTTCATTGACCCGTCCTCCAAACATGGTTAGAATCTGTTCCTGAAAAATCAGATAAACGGCTGTCAGGATTATCCCTGCAATGACGCAAAGCAGCACAGCGCTTCCGATGCTCTTGTGGGCGTCGTCCTTTCTGTCCGCCCCCAGGCTGATGCTGACAAATGCGCAGCATCCATCACCGATCATCACAGCGATGGCCAGAGCCACCACCGTTAATGGAAAGACTACCGTGTTGGCCGCGTTCCCATAGGATCCCAGATAGCTGGCATTGGCTATAAAAATCTGATCTACAATATTATAGAGCGCTGCCACCAACAGGGAGATCACGCAGGGAACCGCGTATTTTCTCATCAGTACTCCCAAAGATTCTGTCTCCAGAAAACGATTTGATTTCTCATTCATAAAAATTATCTCTCCTTTACCAAACTTTTTTGCGCGAACAGTTCGCCAGGCATAGCCTCCAGCGGCATGATGGCTCACTGTTCGCGCAAAAAAAACGTGCAGCAAAAAGCCGGATTTACGCTTGTTTGCTACACGCTATGTTGGCATTATACTCTTTTATTTAAGAAAAAGTCAAAACAAATTTTGAAAAAAATTCTATGCTTCCAGCAATGCCTCATAATCTTCCTTTGTAAAGCGGTGATAAATGGTATGTCCCATCTCTTTCTTTACGCAGTAGTAATATGGATCAATGCCGACATCATTAAAGTGAACGACGTAATCAAAATCCGATCCCTCCGGCATCTTCTCACAAACATAGTCCTCACTGTATTTCTCAAAAACGCATTTTATTTCATTCAGGGTGCAGGCGTGATGTGTCCTAAACAACGTGATCAGATCGACCAGAAACGCAGGTTTTGGCAGCTTGCGGTATACATATTCTGCCCCTTCGGGCGGCACGCTGATCTCCACCCTTCCTTCATGAACCCGAAACGTCAGTTTTCCCAATTTTGAATCCGCCAAAGCCGCTTCTTTCTCCACCAAAGCACATAGCTGTGATGGCGTCTGTGCATTTGTATCCAGCAGCGCGTTGATGGAAGCCAAGGGGTAATAAAACCGAACTGTCTCCCTGGCGTACCCAAGTTTGATCTGAGCCTCGATCATCTGGTCAGCGATGTTTCCTATCAGCTTATCTGTATTCATTCCTGTCAATACCTCCCATACCGCAGCACTGCCGCAGTTTTCACAGCATGTTATATGCTTCCCTCATTCTTTTTCTTTCAATGACTTATCGTACATTTTGTTCAGCCATTCCACTGCGCTTTTCAGCCCCAAAGCCGAACCTTCAAAAAACTCCGTTATCTTCTGATCATCCGGCGTTTCCTCCCAGCAGTACGGCCCGGGATAAACTGCCGCTTTCAGCCGTCCCTCTTCCATACACAGCATGTATCGCATGGTTCCATAAGAGCCGGTAAAACGTTCCTTTTTCAAAAAGGCAAGGGAAACCATGCCTTTCAAAGATATTTCTCCCAACCTCGCATCCTCCCTGACTGTGGTTTTCTATATCAATATACCCCTTTCTCAAAAAACCTGCAAGGGATACAACGGCCCCTGATCCCCGCAAAAAAAGAGCTATCTGACTTTCTCGTCATCAGATAGCTCTACCTGTGAATAATCTGGAGTTTCACTTTATAACCTCCATTTCCTTTATTCTGTTTTTTTACTATGGATCTCTGCCTTTCAATGGACTCTCCTCCTTACTGTTCTGAGAAGTGGTTCCTTATCATCTTCCTGTACTAACTATCCCATTGGACCGTCCTCCTGAAATTATATTTTTCGTCTTCTTTTTTCCTCTTCTGTTTTGTTGATATCATTGTATTATATATATCTGATTTTGTCAAGTACTTTTCTGTAATTTTTTATTATTTTTTTCAATTTGTCAGATATTTTAATTTCTTTTATATTTTTATTTGTCAAAACAGATTACTCAATGGTTTCCATCCACTTCCTGCTGCGGAACATGACGATGGTGATCAACAGACGCACTAATTCCTCCTGGGACAGGATAAAATATACCCAGACGATGGGCAGTTTTAGCACCAGTCCCGTCAGCAATCCCAGAGGCACACCCACCACCCAGGTACCGAACATATCAATCATCATAATGTACCTGGTGCGGCCGCCGCTGCGGATCACCCCGCCTCCCAGGATCATATTTTCCACCTTAATGGGCGCCAGCACCGCAAAGGCCAGAAGCAGCTGCGCTGCCGTCTCTTTCACCACATCTTCCACCTGATAAATTTCCGTATATAAATTACCAAAACCGATCAAAGCCACCGACAGGAGCAGCGAACTTACAAGTCCATATAAGCAAAGCAATTTTGATTCCTTGTATGCTGCTTCATATTCTTTCTGTCCCAGACGTTTTCCAATAATAATTCCCGCAGCCTGGGAAATGCCGCTGAGCGCGCCGATCAGCAAGCCCTGAATCGGCCCGGTAAGAGACATAGCTGCCAGTCCCCGGGTTCCTATATGTCCGTAAATATAAGTATTTACATTCTGCCCCACGCTCCAAAGAAATTCATTCACTACTACCGGCAGCAGCATGGCAAAATACTGGCGGTAGCCTTCCTTTCCAAGCTGCACAGACCATAATAACCTCTTGAAAATATTCGAGGCATCTCCCTCTTTGGACATGGGTTGTGTTCGTAAACTCTCCTGTCCTCTACAGAGAGTCAGATAAAAAACAACTATCACCATCAGGTTGACAACCTGGGACAGAACGCTGGCAATCGCCGCGCCGCGGACACCCAATTTTGGCATTCCCGCATTACCAAAAATCAGCAGCCAGTTCAGCCCCGTATTCACTAAAGCTGATGCGATGCCGGCATACAGAGGATAAACTGCTTTATCCATGCAGCGGATCCGCACAGCCAGAATCGACGCAATGCCCATGGGCAGATAAGTCCACGCTATCATCTGCAGGTAGGGAACGGCGTCCTCTATTACCAACGCATCCTCCGTATAAATCCCTGCAATCTTCCACGGCCAGAGAAGACAAGCCGCTGTAAATAACAGTGCCAGCAAAATCGTGACCATGAGATTCACCGATACGCTTTTATGCACTGCTTCTTCATCTTTCTTCCCATAATATTGGGAAACCATGATCCCCGCAATGGCTGCCACTGCACCGATAACAAAAGTATAGATAAACGACGGTTTTCCCGCGATCTCCACCGCGGCTATACTGGTGCTGCCCAGCTGTCCCACCATCACCTGGTCGATCATGGAAAAGGAAGATTGGAGCATGGATTGCAATGCCACCGGCAACGCGATCCGTAATACTGTTTTCCCAAAAGAAGTTTTATTTCCTGACATAAAATATCCTCGCTTTCTTACCAGTATTATCTGACAGAAAACGAGGAAACGCAATGGGTTAAACGCGTAACCACTTACAAATATTTGCTTACATTTTTGTCTGTTTTGTACATTTGGCGGTGCTGTCTCTGGCGATCAATTGCACCGGCGCCACAATATTTTCTGTGTACTGCGCATTTTCCATCATTTTTCCAAGAAGTCCAATCGCCATTACCGCCCGTTCCCTTCCATCCTGATAGACGGAGGTCAGCTTTGGAATCGTCTGTTCGCACACCGGATTGCTGTCAAACCCGGCGACGGAGATATCCTGTGGTATCCGGATCCCTTGGCCGGTAAGAAATCTCATCAGATCAATCGCATAGTAATCCGATACCGCAAAAATAGCCGTGTATGAAATCAGTTCCTCCAGATGCTGCTCATAAAAGCGGCGTCTTTCCTCCTGCTGCATCGGTATCATCATAAAAGCTGCCTTTGCGCCAAACCCTTCGCAGAACCCCTCATACCGGGCCAGATCCATACAGATCTTGTTATCTGAAATACAAAGCACTCTTTCATGCCCCAGTTCGCGGAAATGCTGTCCCATCTGCCTCCCGCCATCCCGGTCATCGATCATAATATTGCAGATGCGCCCCTGATTATCAAAATAGCCATCATACACCACAAACGGGATGTGGATCTGATTTCTAAGGGTCTGATACTCATCGGTGCAGAAACTGAGCACCACCAGGCCATCCAGGTTCCACATAGAGGCAAACGTTACAATCTCCATAATGTCCTTCGCCTTTTTGAGCATCATAAATTTTCCTGCCCGCTCAATCTCATCCGCCAAATAATTCATGGAAGACGCAATAAAAGGATCCTCCAATACATGGCCCTCATACTTTTCATGGTCTTTCACCACCACTCCGATGATCCTGGAATTATTCTGGGCCAAAAGAAGACCCGCCATGTTGGGGATGTAATGGCGTTCCTCCAGCTTCTGCTGAACCATCTGGACCGTGCGGTCTGAAATTTTCTTCGTCTTCCCATGGATGACATTGGACACCGTGGCAGTGCTAAGTCCCAGTTCCTCCGCAATGTCAATGATCCTCACGCGTTCTTCCTTTGCCATAGGTTTTCCTCATTTATCATAATCTGCCAGATACTCGATTACGCTGTGAGCAGCTACATTTCCTTCTCCCACCGCCTTGGTGTATTGATAGGGACGTCCCGTACAATCACCTGCTGCAAAGCAGCCCCGCAGATTGGTCGCCATTGCTCTGTCTACCGCAATATGACCGTCTTTCGTCTCCAATCCGGGGAGCAGCGTGGCAAGAGAAATGGAATCCCTCAGACAGAATACACCATCCACCGGAAGTATAGTCCCATCTGACAGGCTGATCTGGGACACTCTCTCCCCACCATCTATACTGACCGCACGGACATTCATTTTCTCCACATTTTCCGGCAGGTCAGATACCTCTTTATATCCTGGAAAATAATATACCTTCGCAGCGAGATCAGAAAGATACTTTACTTCGTGTTCAAAACGACGGTTATTGCAGATAACGGCGATCTTTCTGCCCCGGTAAAGGCCCCCGTCACAGGTTGCGCAGTAACTCACACCGCGGCCTACCAGTTCGTTCTCCCCCGGAAGAACATTGCGGTTTACAATACCTGTTGTCAGTATGACCGTTTTTGTCTCATAAAAATTGGCCCCCGCCGCAAGGGCATAGTGATCCCCCATCCTATAAATTGTGTTCACCATCGCCTCAGTGATCTCAATCCCCATCTCTTCTATCTGCCGTCTAAACGCATCATTTAATTGAGTTCCTGTGGCATAAAGAAAGCCCGGATAATTAGAAATCTTCTCTGCTTTTGAGATTTTATCACTCAGATTTCTGCTGCCAATCCATACAAACGTTTTTTGATGGATCTTCAAATTTAGCGCCGCTGAGACACCAGCCGGTCCTGTTCCTATAATCGCAGTATCGTAAACCATCTCTTACTCCTTTATATTGCCGCTTATACATTCTTCTCCTCCAGAAGTTCCAGTTTATCTTTATGACTGCTCTCCAGAGAATTCTTCTTCTGAGATTTTCTCATTGTCACTATGATCTGCCCTCTGGACTTGGTGGAACCCTGCAACGTTCCAGCGCCGCCTACGCAGCCTCCGGGGCAGGCCATTCCCTCCAATAGATACCCGTCATATTTCCCTTTCTTCGCATCTGCCAGCAGTTCCCGGCAGTTTCGCAACCCCTCTGCGTTAGCCACCTTAACTTCTCTCTCCGGATCCATCTCTTTGATGCAGTTCACCACTGCGCTGGCAACGCCTCCGCTCACAGCAAATCCCCGTCCGTCCGCCGTGGCCTGAGTAAAATCGCCATCCGCCGGCAACTCTTCAAAGTGAACCTCCTTCGCCGCGAACATACCCATGACTTCCTCGAAGGTCAGCACAAAGTCAATATCGCTTCGTATCGTTCTCCGGCTGGCCTCCAGCTTTTTCGCCGCACAGGGCCCGATAAATACCACCTTACATCCCGGATGTTCTTTTTTGATCATGCGCCCTGTCAGTACCATGGGCGTCAGCGCCATGGAGATATACGGCGCCAGATCCGGAAACCGTTTTTTCGCCATGGTAGCCCAGGCCGGGCAGCAGGATGTGGCCATGAAAGGCTGTTTCTCCGGAACTTCTGCCATAAAGTCCTTCGCTTCCTCTATCGTGCAAAGGTCTGCTCCCACAGCTACTTCCACCACATCAGCAAAGCCCAGCTCCTGCATAGCTGATTTCAGGCGCTCCGGCGTCAGATCTTTTCCGAATTGCCCCACAAAAGCCGGCGCCACCGCCGCGTACACCGGGATTCCGGATTTGATGGCATGAATCACCTGAAAGATCTGTCCCTTATCCGCGATAGCGCCAAATGGGCAGTTCACCAGACACATTCCGCAGGACACACATTTATCGTGATCAATGTGCGCTCGTCCCAGCTCATCGCTGCCGATCGCATCCACTCCGCAGGCCTTTGCACAAGGGCGCTCCAGTTTCGTTATAGCCTGATAAGGACAGACACCCATACACTTTCCACACTTAATGCATTTTTCCTGATCTATCACGGAGCGGCCATTCACTATTGAGATTGCTCCCTTTGGGCATACTTCTTTGCAGGGATGCGCCAGACATCCCTGGCAGGCGTCTGTCACCTTCACCACATTATCCGGGCAGGAGTGACAGGCAAACTTGATGATGTTTACCAGGGGCGGATCATAATATTTCTCCGCGATGGCACTCTCCTCAATTCCTTTGGATACCGGGGCATGCTCCGTAATATCCCGCAGTGGAAGGCCGATAGCCAGGCGCAGACGCTCTTCTACAATTGCCCTCTCCAGAAATACACTCTCCCGGTAGGTAGCCACCTCCCCGGGAATAATCTTATAGGGCAAGTCAATAATCCTGGAATAATCCCCTCCCTCATAGGCCATGCGGGCCACCTCAGTAAATATTTTCTGACGGATATCCACCACACTGGTATAAACGCCTCTCATGCTCATATCGCTCTTCTCCTCGTCTTTTTACTTATATTACGCGAACAGTGAGCCATCATGCCGCTTACAGGACAATGCTTAGCGAACGTCGCGATAGTATCCGGCGGCGTGTACCTCGTGAAATTCTTCACCCGGTGTCCGTTGCACGTGTTCCTACAGATACAAATCCGCTCTCTTGCATGCAAGCATGCGATCGCGCCTTTGCACCTGTATGCCACGCCGCCTATGCGCTCATTATATCTTGATAAAGCCGGAAGCGCAAGGGGGGGATGGAGTGACTGCACAGAAAAGGGGCTGTTGCAAAATACTGGCTAGCGGAGTTCCGATATCCTATGTTCGCTTGCTCCTTCCGACACTGTATGTCTATGACGGACTAAAGTCCGCCCTATCTCATACAGTGTCTCGGAGATGCGTACATATGGATACGCCTGTTATTTTGCAACAGCCCCGTTCAACCACTATCTTAGGGAAACCTGAAATCTATCCATATTTTCTTAGATCAAAGGGTATTTATCTGTCAGGCTCTTCACCAGCTTCTTGGCTTCCTCGGTCTTGCTCTCGCCTTCTTTGAGAATCATGGCGATCGCCTCCGCGATGACATCCATATCCTCCTCATTCATACCTCTGGCTGTAACTGCCGGAGTACCAAGTCGCACACCGCTGGTAACAAATGCCGATTTTGGATCGTTGGGAATGGTATTCTTATTGCAGGTAATATTCACGCTGTCCAGAAGATTCTCCACTTCCTTACCTGTTTTTCCAACACTGGTCAGATCTACCAGCATCAAATGGTTGTCCGTACCACCGGATACGATCTTGATACCGCGGTCCATCAGACCTTTGCACAGAGCTTTCGCGTTCTTTACAATGTTTTCCTGATATACCTTGTATTCCGGGCTAAGCACTTCTTTGAAGCACACTGCTTTGGCCGCGATGACATGCATCAGCGGACCACCCTGAATGCCTGGGAAAATCGCTTTATTAAATTTATGTTCCTCTGCAAACTCCTTGCTGGAAAGGATCATACCGCCCCGGGGTCCCCGGAGTGTTTTATGGGTGGTGGTGGTAGTTACATGGGCATAGGGAATCGGACTTGGATGCTGTCCTGCAGCTACCAGACCTGCAATATGAGCCATATCTACCATCAAATATGCCCCTACCTCATCCGCGATCTCACGGAATCTTTTGAAGTCAATAATGCGGGCATAAGCGCTGGCTCCTGCCACGATCAGTTTTGGCTTACATTCCAGCGCGATCTCTCTCACCTTATCATAGTCGATCACGCCTTCATCATTTACGCCGTAGGGCACAACATGAAAATAAGCGCCGGACATATTAGCAGGGCTTCCATGGGTCAGATGTCCGCCATGCGCCAGATTCATACCCATCACTGTATCACCGGGCTGCAGCAGAGCAAAGAATACCGCCATGTTTGCCTGAGCGCCGGAATGAGGCTGCACATTGGCATAGGTACATCCAAAAATCTCCATGGCGCGGTCTCTGGCCAGATCTTCTACTACGTCTACACACTGGCATCCGCCATAATAACGTTTTCCCGGATATCCTTCCGCGTATTTGTTAGTCAACGGGCTTCCCATAGCAGCCATAACCGCTTTTGTCACCCAGTTTTCTGAAGCAATCAGCTCTATGTGGCTGTTCTGCCGCTCCTGCTCCGCCACAATGGCGTCAGCGATCTCCGGGTCTGTCTTTCTGATCTCATCCAGTGAATACATTTCAAAGTCCTCCCTTACGTCTGTTCATCTCTTACTTATCCATCTTTTCTATATCTGTCTTTCTTACGCCGACTTTGGGGCGTTTTGTCTTCCGTACGCTTCCATCTGTGCGCGCACTATGCACACTATACTTGATTTCCTCTGCACTGTCAAGCGAAATTACAGATAGAATTGCAGTACCACAGAAATCAGGTTCGCCCCCATATGAAACAGGATCGGAACTTTCAGAAAACCCGCTTTTTCATAAAACCAGTGCAGCAGACATGCCATGGGGAGCGCGTATATGATCTGTATCATGTTTCCATGGGACAGCGCAAACAGAAGGATGGCCACTGCCAAAGCACCCTTCTTTGGCAAAAACTCCAACAGCCGATGATAAACCAGACCCCGATAGAGCAGCTCCTCCGCAACCGGTACCGCTATTCCCAACCCTAAAATCTGCACCAGGATATCACCGGAAAACAATTCTTCCTGCACCCGGTTGGAAAAAAATTCTGTGATACCGCTTATCTGCATCAGAAAGCTGCCTGCGCAGGACGCAAGCATACCGCTGAAAAATGCTGCAGGAAAGATCCAACATTTCCCTCTTTGTTTTCCCTGATCATAAAGATACTGCTGTTGGTCTCTTCTCCACATCCACCATAACACCGGAAAACTAAAGACTGCCGTCAGCGTTGTAGCCAGCGCTGCGTCGATGCCTGCCAACCCGGACGTTTGAGGGTAAGCTCCGCTGATACCCATCATTATCAATACGCCATAACTGATCCCCAAATAGATCAGCAGAGGAGCCGCTGCTCTTCCGATTTTTCTGCCATATTCCGCCATCTTGATCTTACCCTGCTTTTCATTCCTGATAATGTTGCTATAATAACACGCTCCACAGGAAAAGTCTATTTGCAAAATATCGAATTATATATGCCCTTTCCAATCATTTTCGGATCCGGGGAAAAGCAACGATGGCAAAAATGAAAAGCAGTATCGTCAGCAAGACCAGGAGAAACAAAATCCCCCAGACAGACTGTAATTTCCGTATAATACGTCCCGTCAGGCCGTTTTGCGTTTCCTTCTTCGCCACAGCTAATCCCGGGTTTTTTATCAGAGTATCTTCCTCACTGTTTTTATCCTCCTGCAAAGAGTCTTTTCCTTTCTCCTCTCCTCCGGCAGAGCGTTTCAGTTCTTCCAATTCTCTGGCGCTTTTTTCTGTTTCCACATAAGGTTCTATATCCGCTTCTTCTTTTTCTGTAATATAATAGGGAAGTTCCTCCGTCCAGAACTCATTTCCTGCCTCGTCCAGCACGTACACCTGGAGCCTCTGCCAGGATGTTTTCGCCTCTGCCTTCCATTTAATAATACCTCCCTGCCGATGAATTTCTTCTCCATCACAAGAGTAAGCCAGCTGTCCGTCCAGATAGAGTTTCATTTCTTTCAACCTTCCGTTGTCCCTGGGTTCCAGGCAGGCCCACACTTCTTTCGCGCGGTAGATCCGCTCCTTTTCCAGACCTGTGATGAAACATTCCGGAGGAGTACGGTCTATGGCAAAAGAAACCGCTTTTTCCTGTGTCTGACTGTCAGCACTGTTTTTGGCCCGATCCGTAGAGAGCAGGATCACTTCATACATTCCTTCCTGAGCAAATACCTGCTGTGATACCGTATAGCTGTAACGTTTCCATGTATTACTCCCGCCGGAATGCCTGACAGTATAGTCCTTCCCCTCCGCCAGTTCGCGCATACTTCCGTCTTTTCTGCATAAAATCTGTACTTCGCCCACATCATCAATATTTGTTTCCAGAAATACCACCGGGAACGCCTCCCGGTGATAAAACTGACTTAACGCCTGTCTGGTCTCATCCGTCAGATCATAGACGGATCCAAAACGGTTGACTGAAAAAGTGATCTGCTCCTCCGTCTGATTGCCAGCCAGATCTTCGGCAGCTGCCCGGAGCGTATAAATATCATCGAAAGCCTTGCTGTAAGGAAAATCCTCAAAGATAATCTCCGCCCCCTGATCGTTTTCTTCCTGCCTGACCAGCGCCGGAGCACTCCCTCCATTGGCGCCATTTAGTTCGACCTGCAGAGAGCCTGACCGATAGCAGGTATCACTGCATGCGACAGCCACGCGGACGGCTCCGCCATTGGCGCTGTTATTCTCCACTCCGGAAATCGATAATCCCGGGGCTTCTGAATCCACCATGATCTGACTGCTTCTGACCCAGGCCTTGTTTCCCACATGATCTTCTGTCTCTACATATACCACATACGTTCCGTCCTGTGTCAGATCCAGCCTCGTTCCCGACAGACAGTCCTGCCACCACTCCTCTCCGTTCTGATTCAGGCTATTAAATACATCCCTGCTGGCGGCCACAAAGTACCTGGCATTTTTCATTCCGCTTTCAGAGTCCTCAGGTACGCGAATGATGACAGAAACGCCCTGGCTTCCATAGAAAATTCCCCCAGCCTCCCTGACATTTTCCACCGATACGACTGCCTCCGGCACTTCACCATCCACAGAAAACTCCACCGTCTCCTCCAATGAATCCGCCGTTATCTCTCCATTTTTATTTCTCCTCTTCAGGGAGAATGAAAATGTCCCCCGCTGTTGCAGGTCCCCCATTTCCGCTCCCTGATTATAACCGCTGTTCTCCAAAGGATACGCTTCTATAGAAGCTCCCCGTTGTACCCATAAAGTTCCGTCTTCCGTCCGGTAAAACGTTCCGTCCTTTCCTCCCAGCTCATAATCGCTTCCTAATACCGCTCTGGACTGGGCAATCACCAGACTGCCTGTCTTGTATTTTCCAGAAGCGGCATCCTGGGAAAAAACATAATTATCGGTAGGATTTCCCGATAATTTCCCCTTTTTATTTTTGCGCAGCACCAATGCATCCTGATATATTTTCTGTGTTCCCTGTTGGTAAATATCGCTGTGGGGCTCTATCACCGAAGTATTTAGTGCAATATCCGGCATTTCAAATCCCTCCGGCACAATTTCATTTCCGTTTTCATCCCTGAGGAAACCGCTAACCTGCACTTTCCCCAACAGATGCACATTTTCCATCTTTACGGCGCTTCCGTAGGTCTTCCATCCATCCGGTATCATTACAGTAAGTTCTCTTGGCAAAATCCTTGCTGTAAGAGGAGTTTCCTCTACTTCCAGCTGATACACTTCCGCCCCGGTGTCATCCAGATCAAACTCAAAGGCCACCGCCCATTCTCCCACATCGCTCCCCGCCAAATGCGCTTCATATGTAATCTGCGGCAAGTCTTCCGCTTCTTTTCTCTCAACAATCTCCACATCATACCCCAGTTCTATCCGGTCTGTCCCATCGTAAATTTTGCTGTTGTCCGCTCCCAAAACATGGATATTGGAAACCCGCATAATTTGCTTCTCCGGCTCGGTCTGTGTTTCCGCCTCTGCTGTCTCTTTCTCTGTGTCAAGTTCCGTGGATTTTTCTCTCACATCCTCTGTATTTGCTTCCGTGGATTTTTCTCTCACATCCTCTGTATCTGCTTCTGTGGATTTTTCTGTCAGCTCCTCTGTATCTGCTTCTGTAGTTTTCTCCGTTGCTTCGCTCTCTGACTCTATTTCACTTTCTAACTCTGTCTCGCTTTTCGTCTCTGTCTCTGCCTCTGTTTTGCTTTCCGTCTCTGTCTCAGCTTCTGTCTCCGTTTCGCTGTGCAGTTCACGCTCCTTCTGCATCATTATTTCTCCTTCCCCTTCTATCTGCACCTTCTGCTCTGTCTCAGATGCCTTTACTCTTTTTCCGTACTCCACATAACGGCTCGCCAAAAGCAGTGATAAAATCAATACCACCACTGTTTTCTTTTCAAAATGCTTCTTCATTCAATTCCCCCTTTTCCTTTTCCATCCTGTCAGTACGCTGTAATGTATTTTCCAGATGCTCCAATATCTCCTCTGCAGTCTGGGCACCGTATGCTATTTCCTGTTTCAATTCATCTTCCAGCTGCGTACCGCTTTGATCTGTTTCCACATTCTCCGCCCTCTTGGCAAGCTGTTTCACCACAGCGGTCAGTTCTTCCTTTTTAATCCCTGTCTTTTGCATTTCCTTCGCCAGAAAAAGAATCTGCTGAAGAGATTCCTGGTAAAAGCGAAGTCTAGTAACCGGCTGACTGTATCCGTCAACTCCTGCTTCCAGCAGCTGTTTCAGTTCCTGCCAATAGACCTGGGCGTAGTTCTCCTTCTCTCCGCTATCATCCTGTATTCCAAGGCGTTCATAATAGCTCCCCATATGGCTGTAAATCTGTGCCCGGATGCTCCAGCCAGGCGCTTCTTCCTTTTTTGTTCCATCTACAGCACGGACAGCCTTTGAAAACCATCCCGCAGCAATTTTCCGGCCATCCTGTCCCTCATAGTCATACCAGTAGATCATCCCCAGCTCCGATGCAAACGCGCCATAAGCCTCCGGATTCTCCTCCAGCATTTCTTCATTGGTGTCTGATTTTCCAACAGGTATAGTGTGAAGTAATGTGCGCAGAAATTCCTCCTCCCGGCAGTCAAATACTGCATCGGCGTCCGCCTGGTGAAGATACTGCAGATACGCCTCGCCTCGCTCCGGCGCAGTGTACACGGCTTTTTTATAGTACTCCTCGCTTTTTTCTTCTCCCGCACAAAGTGCTTCCGCTAACAGCCGGTCATAATCCCAGTCTTCCTTGATACGGGTCTGAAACTCCCGGGGAATTTCCCGCGCCGCCATTCCCGCCGTTATGCTCAATAACATAAGAGCGATCCAGAAACGATAGCGCTGTTTTTCAAAATAATACTTCTTTTTTGCCCGTCCAAGGCTCCTGGAAAGGCTTCGGCTGCTTTCCCACCGATCCCCGGGGCTGACCTGAACACATTTTTTAATCACTTCCCCCAGATAGTCCGGGCATCCATTGATTCTGCTTTTTTTCAGAGCATGGCTGTAAGGCACCCCGGAGATCAAACGGTACAAAGTAGCACCCAAGCCGTAAATATCAGTTCGAACATCCACCGGTTTTGACAGATCATACTGTTCCGGCGCTGCGTAACCGTCCGTTCCTCGGCGCTGGTTTACCTCTGTCATTCCGGACTTTCTCTGAGCCGCTCCAAAATCCACCAGCACCAGCCTGCCGTTCTTTTTTCGGATAATATTGGCAGGTTTTATATCCAGATGAAGGATAGGCAGAGTTTGTCCGTGCAGATAGCAAAGAACATTGCTGATCTCATCCCCCACTTCCAGAACTTCCTCCGGAGAAAAACGCTTTCTTTGCTTCAGCCATTCCTCCAGTGTACGCCCTCTGACGTACTCCATGATCAGAAAACAATGCGCTTCATCTTCCAACACATCAACGATCTTCGGCAAAGAAGGGTGTTGCAGTTTCTTCATCATATTGATCTCGTGAAATTCCTGCCCATCTCCCCGTTTTAAGATTTCTTTTACTGCCCATAACTGCACTGTCTGCAGATGAACAGCCAGCCAAACACTGCCCTCCCCGCCCTTTCCCAGAGCTTTCAAAATACGGTACTTACCTGACAGTACCTCTCCTGTCTGCAGGCGCGTCACCCCCTGTTCTTAACTTTTAAATTAATAAATGCTTGAATTCTGGGCGAATGCCCATGAGTGAAACAGAAAAATAGAGCTATATCTTTGCAATGTTTTGTATTGCATTTGCCGATATAGCTCTATTATATACATTTCGTGACGTATGTCAAGTCATTTCTGATTTTTATTTATTTTTTACATTCGCTCCGGAGCCGAGAAGCCCAGCAGGTCAATGCTGGTCTCCAGCACTCTGCGGGTCAGTTCCAACAGCGCGATCCATGAAGCTTTCTGCTCCTCATTCCCTTCTGAGAGGATCTTCGTTTCATGGTAGAAACGGTTAAAATCATTCGCCAGATCGTAAATATAAGAACAGATTTTATGGGGCGCTATCTCCTCATATGCCTGATAAATGGCATCGGAGAACCGGGTCAGTTCCAGCATAAGGTTCTTTTCACTGTCGCTGGCTGCCAGCCCGATCTTTGCGCCTTCCAGACTGCCGCCTGCCGCCTGATACTTCGCCAGGATCGACTTGATCCGGACGATGGTATACAGAATGTAGGGACCGGTATCTCCTTCAAAGGAGGTAAACTTGTCCACATCAAAAATATAATCTTTGGAGGCCTGGTTAGAGAGGTCACCATACTTGATGGCGGATAAGGCCACCAGCTTCGCTGTCTCCCGTGCCTCCTCTGGATCCGCCTCATGGTTTTCCATGATCTTGCGATACATTTCTTCATTGATCTGGGTAAGGAGATGTTCCAGGCGCATCACACCGCCTTCGCGGGTCTTAAAAGGCTTTCCGTCCTTGCCGTTCATCGTTCCGAAGCCCAGGAATTTCAACTGGGTATCCTCTTTGATCAGCTTCGTCTTACGGGCGCAGCGGAACACCTGCGTAAAGTACAGTTCCTGCCGCTTGTCCACCACATAAATGATCTCATCCGGATCAAAGAGTTTCCGGCGTTCCACGATCGTAGCCAGATCCGTAGTATTGTACAGAGAAGCCCCATCGGATTTTAAGATCATGCAGGGCGGGATTTCCTTAGTATCCGTTTCCTCCTTTACATCCACCACCAGGGCCCCCTGATCCAGATGCGCATAGCCCTTGTCCTTCATGTACTGCACCATATCCGGAATGTAGGGCTGGGCGTCGGATTCTTTCTTCCACAGATCAAACTCTACCTGCAGGTTCCCATAATTCTTCTTCAGATCGGCAATGGACACGTCCAGAATGTGATGCCACAATGCCAGATAACCTGGATTTCCGTGCTGCAGTTCGTAAGTAGCCTGCATCGCTTCTTCTTTGTAGGCCGCATCCTCCTTGGATCTCCCGCTGGCGCAGGGATAGATCTCTTCCAGCTCTGAAATAGTAAAAGGGGCTTCCTTCGGGTACTCTCCCGTATATTCAGTATCAAAATAAGGCAGATCCGGCTGGCGGTGCTTCACTTCCGTAATGATCAGCCCCATCTGCAGTCCCCAGTCGCCAAGATGCACATCGCCGATGGTCTTATGTCCCAGAAAACGGCCGATACGCTTTACACTCTCGCCGATAATGGCGGAGCGCAGATGACCGACATGCAGAGGCTTTGCCACATTGGCCCCGCCGTAATCGATGATGATGGTCTTGGGCTGCGCAGCTTTCTCAATGGACAGGTTCTCATCTGTCTGCATCTGCTGCAGATAACCGGAGAGAAATTCTTTCTTGAGTTTCAAATTGATAAAGCCCGGATTGACCGCCGTCACTTCCTCAAAAACTTCGCTCTTTTCCAGCTCGGCCACCACATCATTCGCAATCATGATGGGAGCCTTTTTGTATTTTTTCGCTGCTGCCATGGCTCCGTTGCACTGATATTCACACAGATCCGGCCGGTTGGACAATGTTACCCTTCCCAGGCTTCCATCGTATCCCGCCGCCTCGAAAGCGCGGACCGCCTCTTTATTGATCAAATTTAAAATCCGTTCCATAATTTCCTCCTGATTTATAACTGCATAGCATTTCAAACAGTATAGCATATCCCGCAAATTGCGACAATAACATATTTCTCTGATACCCTACTCTTCCCGGAGCCAGTTCAGATATTCCTGCACCTGTCTTTCATACCCACTGTCAGAGGGATGATAAAATCTGCGTTCTCCCAGTTCTTGCGGCAGATACCGCTGCCCGGAAAAATGTTTGGGATAATCGTGGGCATACTCATATCCCACACCATGTCCCAGTTTATGGGCGCCTCCATAGTGAGCATCCTGAAGGTGGACGGGCACGGTGGCTTTCATTGACCTTACCGCGTCCATGGCCTCTCCAATGGCAACCGTAGCAGAATTGCTCTTAGGCGCGGTTGCCATATACAATGCCGCCTGGGCTAATATCAGCTGCGCCTCCGGCATGCCCACACGCTCCACCGCCTGGGCCGCCGCCACCGCCACCTGCAGCGCCTGAGGATCCGCGTTGCCAATATCCTCCGAGGCAATGATCATGATCCTGCGGGCAATGAAGGTAACACTTTCACCGGCATACAGCATTCTTGCCAGATAATACACCGCTGCGTCCGGGTCGGAACCCCGCATACTTTTAATAAAAGCGGAAATGGTGTCGTAATGGTTGTCCCCGGTCTTATCATAGCGGATCACCCTCTTCTGGATACATTCGGAGGCCACCTCCAGCGTAATGTGGATCTTCCCGTCCTCCTCCCGCTTTGTGGTAAGAACGCCAAGTTCCACAGCATTGAGGGCTGCCCTCGCGTCTCCGTCAGCGATATCCGCCAGGAAATCCAAGGCATCCTCCTCGATCACGGCATGATAAGCTCCCATTCCCCGCTCCTGATCGTACACCGCGCGCTTTATCAGAGTACAAATGTCTTCCTTCTCCAGCGGTTTCAGTTCAAAGATCACCGATCGGGAGATCAGAGCGCCATTGACCTCAAAGTAGGGATTCTCTGTGGTTGCCCCGATCAAAATGATCGTTCCATCTTCCACAAACGGCAGCAGATAATCCTGCTGACCTTTATTGAAACGGTGGATCTCGTCCACAAACAGGATGGTTTTCTTTCCGTACATTCCCAGATTGTCCTTCGCCGCCTTCACCACTTCTTCCATATCTTTTTTCCCCGCCACTGTGGCGTTGATCTGGGTAAATTCCGCACTGGTGGTATTGGCGATCACCTTTGCCAGCGTAGTTTTCCCCGTTCCGGGCGGGCCGTAAAAAATAATGGAGCTGAGTTTATCCGCTTTGATCGCCCGGTACAGCAGCTTATCCTCCCCGATAATATGCCGCTGTCCCACCACTTCTTCCAATGTCCTTGGGCGGATGCGGGAAGCCAGGGGCGTTTCCTTTTCCATACTGTTATTTCTTGCGTACTCAAATAAATCCATAATTTTTCCTTCCTCGTAATAGGTATCGGCACGATTGTTTCACAATCCTGCCAGGTCAGTCGGAACCATGCTAAATCATGCATTTCGCATGATGGGTCCTCCCTAGGGGGCCAAAATAATCTGGTCCACTGTCACAAACTCATACCCCTGATCCAGTAATAAGTCTACCACCTGCAGAGCAGCCTGCGCCGAAGATGCATAACAATCGTGGAACAAAATGATATCCTGATCTTTCACCTGTTTCATCACTTTCTCCACTGTGGCGGGTACGTTTTTTGTGGTCCAATCCAAAGTGTCAATGCTCCACATAACCGGCAGCATAGTAACATCGTATTCCAGAGCCTTATTCCACACCCCAAATGGCGGGCGGGCAAACTCCGTTCCCTCACCGGTAACACGCTCCACCAGCTCACTGGTCTTTTCCAGTTCTTCCGCCGCTGCCTGCTTCTCTATACAGTCCAGTTTCTTGTGACTGTACGTGTGATTGCCGATCAGATGCCCCTCCTGGTGCATCCGCTCCAAAAGTTCTTCATTTCCCTCAATGTTCTTTCCAATGACAAAGAACGTGGCCTTTACTCCCCGTTCTTTTAATCCATCCAATATTTGCGCCGTGTAGACCGGATGCGGACCGTCATCAAACGTCAGCGCGATCTGTGGCGTCATTTCCTCCTCCGCCAGCGTTTTCTCTCCAAACCAAAGAACAAGAACGCAGATCAGCACCGGCACGATCCGCAGATCACGAACAGTTCTAATATTTATCCCAAACCTTTTCTTCATATTCCTGACCGATACAACAGGTTTCCCTATTACTTATGTTTCCCGGCTGCGTATCATGTCAGTTTCTTTCCTATAAACCCTGCTTTTCAAACGGAAACCGGTAAGGAAGATGATAGCGGTCACGGATCTCAATAAACTCTTTCTGGACAGCCTCCCCCACCGGGACGCCTTTATCCTTTCGTTCCTGCCACACCAGATACTCCTTTTCTCCCGCAGTGTAGATGCGTTCCTGGCCGGGAGCTTTTTCGGAAGAACGTAGCTGCCGCAATATCTCCCCGGTTATTTTTCGGAACTCTTCTTCTCCCATAAAGAACTCCGGATTGATCACAAGGAAGAAGTGACCCAGATGGTACGGCGTCTTATTTCCATTTTCGTCAATACCGTTTAACATCTTCATAAAGTTTCCTGCCTGCAATGCCGCGGAGAGGATCTCCACTACCGCAGCGTAACCATAGCCTTTATAACCGGCAAGTTCCTCCCCGATACCGCCAAGGGGCGTCAGAGCCGCATGGCCCTGCGTAAGATCTTTTAAAATCTGCTGGCTGTCCGTCTTTGCCTTGCCGTCCCGGCCAATTACCATGCCGGCAGGTACCTCTTTCCCGCTTCTGGCATAGTACTCGATCTTGCCGCGCTGGGTGATGGATGTGGCGCAGTCCAGCACAAACGGAAATTCCTCATCCGTTGGGAAGGCGAAGGTCAGAGGGTTGGTGCCCAGCATATTCTCCACGCCAAAAGTAGGCGCAATGGACGGTCGCGCGTTCGTCCCTGTGATGCCCAGCATTCCCTGCCGGGAGGCCATCATTGCCCAGTACCCGGCGATGCCGTAGTGGGTGGAATTGCGGATCACCGCCATGCCCATGCCGTATTTTTTTGCCTTCTCGATAATGGAATTCATGGCCTTGTAGGAGGCCACCATACCCATGCCGTCGTGAGCGTCCACCACCAGGGTAGTGACCGTCTCTTTCAATATTTCATATTCCGTCACCGGCTTCTGGATACCGGCGTTGATCCGGTCAATATAAATGGGTTTGAACCGGTTGCATCCATGACTCTCAATGCCTCTCCGGTCGCTCTCCATCAGAACATCCGCGCAGATTTTCGCGTCTTCTTCCGGAACTCCCACCGTTTTGAATGCGTCTGTCATAAAATTGCCGATCAAATCCCAGGATACATAAGGTCTCGTCTCCATGCTGTACCTCCTCCGTCGTTTCCCCAAACACCCCGTATAGACTATTTTTATAGTAAAGATTATAGCATATATTTATCCCAATACCTACAAAAAATTCCGGCTATCTCTCATTATTGAGAAAATAGCCGGAACTTAACATCTGCTCACACAAACGCGTTCAACGCTTTATCGTACTCATAGTCAATACTCCGCAGCTTCTCCACAATTTCTTCTCTGTCAGCGTCTAGTGCCGAGCAAAGCTCATCCAGAGAAGGATAATGGTCGCGAAGCTGCGTATTTACATAACTGAGCAGCATCACCGGGTCATTTGGCAGCATAACTTCACCTGCTTTCTTATTCTGCCCTCTCTTACTCCACCGTAACTTCGGGCTTTACTTTTGCCACAAGTTTTCCATCTTCCACATCCAGAACAATGGTGTCGCCCTCCATCACTGTGCCGGAGAGGATCAGCCGGGCTGCCAGCGTCTCCACATTCTTCTGCAGGAAACGCTTCAGCGGACGCGCGCCATAGATCGGGTCGTAGCCGCCCTCCACCACATAATCTTTGCCTGCCTGCGTCAGTTCCAGGCGGATATCCTGGCCGGCAAGACGTTTATTCAGGTCATCCATCATCAGATTAATGATATTGCCGATATTCTCTCTTGTCAACGGTTTAAACATGATGATCTCATCCAGGCGGTTCAGGAACTCCGGACGGAAATGCGCCCGCAGGTCATTCATTACCATATCCTGATTCTCTGCCCGTATCTCCCCGTTGTCCTCTATGCCGTCCAGAAGATAGGACGAGCCGATATTGGAAGTCATGATCAGGATCGTGTTCTTAAAATCCACTGTGCGTCCCTGGGAATCCGTGATACGGCCGTCATCCAGTACCTGCAGCAGCACATTAAACACGTCCGGATGCGCTTTCTCGATCTCATCAAACAAAACTACAGAGTATGGTTTCCTGCGGACCGCCTCCGTAAGCTGTCCGCCCTCCTCGTAACCAACATATCCGGGAGGCGCCCCGATCAGACGGGATACCGAGTGTTTCTCCATATATTCACTCATATCGATACGTACCATGTTCTGCTCGTCATCAAACAGATTTTCTGCCAGAGCCTTCGCCAGTTCTGTCTTACCTACCCCGGTAGGCCCTAAGAACAGGAAGGAACCGATGGGCTTTGTGGGATCCTTGATACCTGCTTTGGAACGCAGGATGGCATCCGTCACCTTCTCCACACCGTCATCCTGGCCGATGACACGCTTGTGCAGCTGGCCCGCCAGCGACAGTATCTTGCTGCGCTCTCCCTGGGTCAGCTTCGCAACCGGGATCCCGGTCCAGCGGGAAATGATCCGGGAGATCTCTTCCTCCGTCACGCTCTCGTGTACCAGAGACAGATCCTGTTTCTTCACTTTATCTTCCTCGATGGCCAACTGCTGCTGCAATTTCGGCAATTCACCATACTGCAGCTCCGCTGCCCTGTTCAGGTCGTACTTCTGCTTCGCCAATTCGATTTCTTTATTCATAGCCTCGATCTGTTCCCGCAGACCGGACAGCTTCTCTACGGAATGTTTCTCGTTGTCCCACTGGGCCTTTTTCGCGTTAAATTCATCCCGCAGTTCTGCCAGTTCTTTCTGCAGCGTCGCCAGACGCTCCTGGCTGGCCTTATCGGTCTCCTTCTTTAACGCTGCTTCCTCGATTTCCATCTGCATCACGCGGCGCTGCAGTTCATCCAGCTCCGTGGGCAGGGAATCCAGTTCCGTCTTGATCAAAGCGCAGGCTTCATCCACCAGATCAATAGCTTTATCCGGCAGGAACCGGTCAGATATATAGCGGTGCGACAGGGTAGCCGCCGCCACCAGAGCGCTGTCTGTGATCTTCACACCGTGATACACCTCATAGCGCTCTTTCAGTCCACGGAGGATCGAAATCGTATCCTCCACCGTAGGTTCATCCACCAGAACCGGCTGGAAACGCCGCTCCAGCGCCGGATCTTTTTCAATGTATTTCCGGTATTCATCCAGCGTCGTGGCGCCGATACAGTGCAGTTCGCCCCGGGCCAGCATAGGCTTTAACATATTTCCGGCGTCCATGGCCCCATCCGTCTTACCCGCGCCAACGATCAGGTGCAGCTCATCAATAAACAGGATGATCTCGCCCTCGCTCTTTCTCACTTCCTCCAGAACGGCTTTCAGACGTTCCTCAAACTCGCCCCGATATTTTGCTCCCGCCACCAGAGCTCCCATATCCAGCGCAAAAATCTTTTTATTCTTCAAACCCTCCGGGACATCCCCCCGGACAATACGCTGTGCCAGACCTTCCACAACGGCGGTCTTACCTACGCCGGGCTCTCCGATCAGAACCGGATTATTCTTCGTCTTCCGGGACAGGATGCGGATCACGTTGCGGATTTCCGAATCACGGCCGATCACCGGATCCATTTTCTGATTTCTGGCCTTCTCCACCAGGTCTTCGCCATACTTATTCAGCGTATCGTAAGTAACCTCCGGATTGTCTGTCGTTACCCGCTGATTGCCCCGGACTGTGGAAAGCGCCTGCAAAAAACGCTCTTTTGTGATGCCGTATTCCTTGAAGAAGGATTTCATGGACGGGCTGGGATGATCCACCAGGGACAGGAACAGATGCTCCACGGAGACATACTCATCTCCCATGGCTTTCGCCTCATCCTCCGCGCTCACCAGAGCCTTATTCAGATACTGTCCAATATACGGCTGCCCTCCGGAAACCTTCGTTCTACTGTTCAAAAGCTGCTCCAGACGGTTCTCAAAATGCTCCTTCTGGATTTCCATCTTCTCTACCAGCTTCAGGATCAGACTGTCTTCCTGTTTTATTAAACTGTACAGCAGGTGTTCCTGCTCCAGCTCCTGATTTCCGAATTCATATGCGATTTTTTCTAGGTCGTTCACTGCCTGGATGGATTTCTGTGTAAATTTACTGATATTCATAAACAAGCCCCCTCTCAGTGCTATGTATTGAGTTCTTTGTTCTACTTGAACTATAACATAACACATTTTGTTAGCACTGTCAATAGGCGAGTGCTAATTTTTTGTAAAGATTTTGTGAAGCCTTGATTTTACGGGCTTCACAGGGATTTTTCACTTACTTTCGCACGGAGGTTTCTTGGTTTGACCACATTTTTACGACAAATTCTTGGAAAAATATATTCGTCTGATTTTCTTACCACATTTTACAACAACGACTTCTGGTTTATACCACAGCAGGTACGGTTTCCGGCAGGTTCATTTTAGACATCTCATTCTCCACGTGAGACTTCTCTGCAATATGATTGTAGACATTCATTGTGATCTGTGCATCTGAATGGCCCATCACATACTGCATAACTTTGGGATTGACACTGTTCTCACCCAGTCTGGTACATCCCGTATGACGAAGGGTATGCGATGAAATAGGAGGCATCAGCTCCGGCTCTCGCTTCTCTTCTTCTGCCAGTTTGCTTTCTTTCTTATTATAGGCATTGACAATATTTTTCAGAAAACTGTTCACTCCCGCCGGCATAATTGGACGTCCATGCTTTGTATTGAAGATGAATCCACTGCGTCCACCGATCTCTACATTACTCTGCAAACCAAGCATTAGGTTCAGCTCTCTCTGTTTACGGAACGCATCATATACCATCTGTGTCATAGGAATATCTCTGATTCCTGCATCCGTTTTGGTTTCTGAATCATGGAAACAATACCCTTCATCACCTTCATAATACACAAGCTGTCCACCTACATGGATCTCCCGATTCTTCATATCCACATCTGACCAGGTTAAACCGATGGTCTCACTCACTCTCAGGCAAGCCCCAAACATAACCTGCATCATTGGAAGATGAGGCTTATACACATTACTCTGTTCAACAAACTTCAGAAGTTTTTCCTGCTGTTCCAGTGTCAGTGCTTCTTTCTCTTTTACCGGAGCCCCATAATCTCCAAGTGTTCCAGTTACCGGATTCTTGCGGATAATCCCATCTTCCACTGCCAGTTCAAAACTGGGATTCAATAAGCCATAAAGACCTTTGATCGTGCTGTGTGCCAGTCCTTCATCTGACAATGCGGAAAAGAATGTCCTTACGTGAGATGTCTTAAAATCCACAACACGAATGTTTCCCAAAGTATTTCGTATCCGGTAGTCCCACATACGGATATAATTCTTTTTCGTTCTTTCCTTAATATTCTTTGTTGCCATGTATCGCTCAAACAACGTATTTACGGTCAGCTTCTTGACTGATGCATCTGTAATAAGCAAATCATCCATATCCTTATTGATCTTCTTTTCCATTTCTCGCAGACTCGCCAGATCAGCTGCATAAACCGAATTACGCTTTCCGGTAATTTCATCCTTGTAGCGATACTCATAACGTCCATCCGGACGCTGGTATTCACCTGTTTTTAAATTTCTGCCTTTATTATCTTTTCTTGCCATATCAATCATTCCTTTCACTTTATTTTTCGTTATTCGGAATGATTTTTGTCCTGTCGGTATCAGTCATATACTGTCTGATATCTGCTCACAGATTAACATAATATTTTATGATTTCCAAGGGTAAATTCCTGCAAAATGCTAATTTTTATTTGCCTTTTTTACAGGAATACTTTTCACTTTTCATTCCGAAGGAAAGTTGTTGTATTTTATCCTCTCATCTTTCATTACACTGCCATTGCATCAATATATTTTTTTATCTTATCCACGTTATAGAGAACACGTCTTCCAACAATCACTCTTGCCTCTGCATAGTCTGCAATTTTCTTTGCAGTTACTTCTCCGCAGGATAACATTGCCATTAATCCTTCAATATCTACCGTCAGACGGTTCTCAGCCTTATACTCTGTTGTTTTTCTCATGATGCACCTACCTCCTTTCCTCCGTATTCTTCTGCATCACCTCCCAGACAGCGGTTATGTCCGTTGTCAGTACATTGATTTTTTGTTTGAACTTCTTACGATGATTTTCCATTCCGTTCGGCGTGTTGGCTTCCATTTGTATATGGCGGTGTCAACGTTACATTTGACCTCTATCAGAAATCTTTCTGAATACTGGCAGCTTCTTCTCAAACATACCAGCCGTTGCCGGAGTATCTTCGGTTTCCACATACTATTCTCTGATACAGCGGTGGAATCCTGTGTTACCTTTAAGCCCGAAAGGCACCCATACAGCTCATTCAATTTTCAAGGTTCAATAATCAAAAGTTTTTAGGTATACATTTTTGTACCTATTTGATTTAATGCCATTATATCCCCCGTTACTGCTAATGTCAATAGCACTTCATGCGTTTTAGGTTCTTTTTTGTACTCTTTTTTATTGATTTTCTGCTAGTTTGTGTTATAATATGGACAAATAGTTATTCATTTTTTGATTTTACTATCTTCAATGGATGTTTATCAGGACTAATGCAGAGGTGGCTTTATGAATTTTAATCTGAAACTAAAAAAAATCCGGACATTCCGGAAAATGACACAAAAAGAACTGTCAGAGAAGATCGGACTGACCGATCAACATAGAATTGTACAATACGAAAAAGGCGTTCGTGTTCCCAAAAAAGATCTGGTCGATAAAATGGCTACAGCTCTTGATGTTAATCCTTATACCCTCTATGATACCGCTGGACGTGACGCTTCCGAAATGATGGAACTGCTTTTCTGGCTGGATGAATTTAATCCATCTGCCCTGCACCTGTTTCTTCCTCGGAAATTTCCTGGTGAAAAATGTAATGAAGTAGCAGACACTTCCGTTTACTACCATGATAACGATAGCTGGCCTGCCCATGCTCCTGTCTGTATGTGGTTTGATTATGGGGTTCTGAATGATTTTCTGAAAGAATGGGTAGTTCGAATGGATGAACTGAAATCCGGTGTGATTACCAGAGACGAGTATTTTGAATGGAAAATCAATTGGCCGTATACCTGTGATGATTGTGGAAAGTTTGAACCTAAGAAACAATGGCGCTCTGCAAAATCAGAACTCAGTGAAACTTAGCAAAACTTAAATTCACTGCTTTTTTCTCTTTAGCAAAAGAAAAAGCACTGTAAAAACCAATAATCCAACGGTTTTCAGTGCTTTTTTCATGTTTTTCCTATTAAATTTTCCTCAGACACCTATATAAGTGAAACTTAGCGAAACTTAAATTATGTCCAATATGGAATATACATATTTGTTTGTTCTTGATTTTTTAATCTGATCATCTATGCAATCTATTTCCATGATGTATAAATTAATTGCCTTTTATCAAATGCTTCCTCTCCGCCTTCCATAATATCTACAATTTGCTTATGTGTAGATTTCAGGTCAATATTCCCTTGCGATATATCAATCGTTGTATCTTGATACTCAACCACAAAAATTCTTTCAGCATCACCCAGAACTGGAATGTTAGCATTGTGTGTAGCAAAAATAAATTGTATATCTTGTTTCTTTTTCGCAATTGCTGTAATTACTTCATCGTAAATAATTTTATTATCCAAATCATCTTCTGGCTGATCTATAAGAATAATATCATTATCAGACTGCATGAGTATAAACAATATAAGAGCTGACGCACGCTGCCCTATTGAATGGTGTCGTAATAATTTGTCATGATAATATATTTCAACATTATTGGAAACCTGATTCTTCAGAAGATCCGCATACTGATCTTGCAATTTTTTATCAAGCTTTGTATATTCTGAGGATGAAATAATTTCCTTGATTTTCATACCATCACATAATATCCAGTCTTCTATAAGCTCCACATAATCTCTAAACGTGTCACATAAGTATTGATATTTTATTTCAGAAATACCTGACCCCCTAAAATCAGTCTTCATCTGTGATTTAAAATTATCTCTGTCACCTTTAAAATCAATAGTGATTTTTAATTCATTTTGTGATTCATTAATTTTCTGAATTTCAAGTTTATATGCATTGAATTGTTCTAATAATATATCATTTCTTTCACGCATTGCTTTCTTGAATGCACTTTCTATTTGTTTTTTGGATTTAGCTCGTTCATCTAGTTGCTTTAAATTCTCTTTATATTTTTCCAGCTCTTCTGTCATTTTGACAAATCCATCAATATCTAACGTATCATCTTTGATTTCTCTTTTTATTTCAGCAAATTCATCAGATAATCCATCTATTTTTTTCGATAACATTTCCACTACATCTGCAAATTCTAACGAATTACTTTCTATCTGCGTGACGGCCTCTCCAATTTTTAAAATTTCATTTCCAATTGCACTTAAAATATCACTTGCCTTCTTTATAATATCAGAATTATAAACACTTTCCACGCCCTGCAATCCTAAAGTCACATCTTTATTATTATCATAACACTTTTTTAATTCTCGTACTGCTGAATCAATTCGTCCTTTTACAGAATCCAACTTTGCTTTATCTGTTGTGTATCCAGTTTGTTTTTTTAATTTTTCTGCAACGCCTTTTTCCTTGTAAATAGACATTTTATGCTCAACTTCAGATTTTTTAATTTTGTATTCCTCAATCTGCTCTGGAATTTTATTCGCATCTAATAATTGAGAAACCGATGTTGTCAACTCCTTCACACAAGATGTTATTTCTGCACTTTTCCCTATTTTTCCACCAACCAATTTCTCAAGAAGACCATTTTCATGATCAGCACTATTTGATAGATCTTTTTGCCCAAAATATTGAATTCCATCAAACAAGCTTGACGGTTGTATATTTAAGTCAAGTCCATTTTCATCTATAACATTACTCTGTTCTCCGTATATACGACTAACAATATAATGTTTGCCATGTTTATCAACAACAGATAATGTTGCTTTTCCTCCTGAGCCAAAAATATTTTTTATCAGTGATTCTTTATATTCTTTATCTGTTTGCAACGGTAAATCAAATATATAACGAATTGCTTCAAGCACAGACGACTTTCCACTTCCGCGAATTCCAATTAACGAATTAAGCTCTGATGAAAATCTAATAGTCTGACCATCAAATTTTCCGCCTTGAAAACTTATAGATTCAATATACCCATGTCTTCTTTCCGGTAATGATTCAGCAACTCTACTTTTATAGTCCTGTAATGCAAATTTAATCGCCGCATATGAATATTCTCCGATTTTTAAATATGTTTGTTTATCGCCTTTTCCAATATCTTTCAATGATTTAGGATCCGATCCCTCTATAAGAGCTGGAATATATCCAAAACAACGATTAAATTTATTTATATTATCCCTTGTCCTCGATTTTTGTATTCCTAAAACTCGTTTTCTAAACGGAGCAAGCCCTGAGAGCGATTCTAAAAGACCGCCTCCACATTCGTTAAACAAACCACTGCCTTGATCAACATGGGCAAATATTACAAAATAATCTTTTCCATACTCCTCCAGTTTTTCCAATGTGCTTTTTAAATCATAACAACATTTTGTATTTCTATTTTCAGGATTAGATATTGTTGCAAATGCGGCTGTTAAAAATGTTTGAATGTGATTATTGCCATTTTCTAACCATTCATCAGGATTAAAAACTATAAGAGTATGTATACCATTAGCTCCCTCTTTAACAGTCAATTCTACACCAGGTAATATAAATATTTTTTCTTTGCTTGCTGCCCTTTTTAAGGCTTTATATTCATCTTTGTCAAATTTATTATGATTGGTAATAACTCCAACAGAAATATTAGCTTGTTTCAATGCCGAAATATATGATTTCACAAAATCATTTGGTTCACCACTATATGAAAATTCTTTATCTTTTTGTGTATGCAGATGAAAATCTGCCCTTAAAAATTCAAGCCCTGATTCAAACATTTTATCCCTCCTTATATTACTCTACCCCCAACGCCTTAAACACTGCATCTTCCGCACTCTGATACGGAATCAGCTGAAATGCACTCATCAGATCAGCCGGAACGCTTGCAAAATCAACAAATGAGGTACTTGGAATCAGCACCTTCTTTGCGCCGCTATCCAGACACACCTGAAGTGTATTGGCAAGTTCATCCACCTTTATCATTGTGCCACTAATTGTTATATCTCCCAACACTGCCAAGTTGCTGACAACAGGCTTTCCAAGGGCAATCGAACAAAGTGCAATCAATGTTGGAAGTGCCAGTTTATCTGTCATGCCGATACCCTGCAAATCCTGATAATTGATGATGTAATCCTTAGTTGAGGTGCTGATAGATCCACTGATCCGATTGCCGTTGGCTTTCAGATAATTAAATGCCGTGTTCACCGCTTCCTTGCATTTAGAATCACTGCCTAAGCCAGTCCGTTCAATTTTGCCATTGCCTGGAAGCATCTGACTTTCCAAACGGAATACACCAATCATGCCACTTTTTCCTCTGGATACAGTATAAACCTGTCCCGGATTGCACATTCCGTCCGGTATCAGTTTACCGCCGCCTTGCTCCGGTACAGAAACATAATGTTCTGACATATCCTCCAAGTCGATATAGGAGAAATTCACATCATAAAACTCCATACCGCCCAGCTTTTTCAGCTGTTCTTTTACACGGCGACGCATTTCCAATGCAATCTGAATAATTTCTTCCAGTTCTTCCTTTGTAAACTCACCATTTGGATACATCAACTTCAGATAACCGTCTATCATACGCCGAACCGCAATTGTATCACGCTGATTCAGATTTCTCCCCAAGCGGAAGTAGTGGTCAAGTGCATCTCCATACTGCTCCTTACGGAGCTCTCGGATGAACTCTGCCAAATAGTCACTGATAAAACCGTAATCATCGGTAAAATGCTCCGGTCTGAACTTCGGTATTTCCCATCCTGGAAGATAACAATGCATACGATCAAGAAATGCTGTATCTGTTCCCATTTCCTGTGGAAAAGGTGCAAACAGACTGGATGTTTTCAACAGCACATCCACACTCTGATTGATGTTTCCAACAAACACCATCGACGCAGTAGCAGCCTTTTCTTCTTTGCCACGGGCGAAAGAGCCGGATGCCATGTAATCCTTCATAATCTGGATGCCATCTTTATCCTTAAACTTGATACCTGCCACTTCATCAAAAGCAACGCAGTCCCACAAGCCGACCAATCCGACCGTTTTGCGTCCCATATTGTAAAACAGATTTGCAACTGTCGTCTGCCCACCGGAAATCAAAATACTGTTTGGTGAAATCTCTTTGTAAAGATGAGATTTACCGGTGCTTCTCGGTCCAAGCTCACAAAGATTAAAGTTATTCTCAACTAATGGAATCATACGGGTCAAGAGCAACCATTTCTCACGGTATGTAAATTCATCCGGTTCCATTCCGATAGAACGAAGAAGGATATCCAACCATTCATCTTTCGTAAAAGCTTTTCGTCCCTGCTTCAGTTCATCAATATCAATGTGCGGCATCTGGATCGGTGTCAGCTTACGGATACTGATTGGTGAAATATCTTTCTGCTTTTTCTGTTTGGAACGAAGTGGATTTCCATCAATGTCCTCAATACCAAAATTATTGTCGCCTTCAACCTCATAATCCAGCTGAACAATACACCAGACACCGCCACAGAGCAGGCGATCAAATTTTTCTGGATATTCATCGGCAATCGGTACATTACCAACGCCCAAATTAGAAAACTCTGCAAAAAAGCAGTCCTTTTTCATATCCAGTCGAACAGTCACCATATCAATGATTGTGTGACTGCCTTTTTTACGCAGCTGAGACAGAATTTTCTGTGATTCATCCGGGCGTACAAAGTTATCAGCAAGAATACGCTTCACATTCTGTACGCCTTTCTCTATAACAGTCTCATCATCTGAACTGCAATACTGTCCCAACAAGAACTCAAGAACATACACTGGGACATTCGCCCCTTCTTTGATTTTCTTTGTCAGGTCTTTCCGAACAATCTTACCGTCAAAGTTCTGACGGAGCTTGTTCTTTATTTCTTTGCGGGTACTTTCACCCTCTCTAAATTGCTCCACCTTTCTCTCCTCCTGCGGCATTAACTAAAGAAATCAAACTCATCCACCGCAAAGGCGATGTCAATCTGGAATGACTCCCGCTGTGGCATCTGTAATCCCTGTTCATCTGCAATTACCAGATAATACGTTGCTGTATTGCTGTATTTTAGAGATTTTAGATTAAACTGACAACGGAAAGTTCTTTCTGCACCGTTATCGCTGGTCTTATCTGCAATAATCTTTTGAATATCACTAATCTGCTTGCCGTCCTCATCTGTAAAGTAAACCTGATAGGTTTCAGCTTCACGGTTTGTACTGACTGCATCTTTTTGATAGAAGTTCAATGAAAAAATCATATTGCTGATTTTACGGTTTGCGGACAGTAACTTGACCGTTACCGGCTTGGTATCATATTTCTGCTTATTTCGCTTATATTCCATAGAATCGTTGCGGAGATAATGATACTCAATCACCGGAACAACCATTTCCTGCAAACTGATACCACCATGCACAAAATTCATTCCGCCACCATTCATTTTGATACGAATACTTTCTCTCGGTGCAAATCCATCAAATTCTGTATTTCCTCCCAGGAATTTTACAGGCATCAAGTAATCTGGTTGCACACCTTTCTGCATAATTGCATATCTTCTGCCATATTCTACACACCGCTTGATGCTTTCTTTTTTTGTAATGTCAGAGTTTGTTACATCCACATCAAAAAAACCTCTTTTATCTACTTTGTCCTCTTCCTTCAAAGGACTGTATGTATAAAGAAATCCATGATCTGCCGTAATTAGAATATTCGTTCCACCAAATTCATTTACAATGATACGCACAAGATTCTTCAATTCTGAAATCGCCTTGTCACACGCAGCAAAAACAGCAGTATCCGAAGTGTGGCTGGCTTCATCAATGGTATCGTGGTAAATATAGACCACATCCATACCTTTTACCAAAGCACTTCTTTCCGCTCGTTTCATAGCAATGATGTCATTATACTTTAAGGCCACGCTTGCCGAATCTTCTGTTTTCAGAACCTTGTCCCTATAAGTACTAGCCGTAGACTGTCCATCTGCCAAAACCGTCAAAATATCGTTCCGAACCTCTACTGTCAATTCTTTGTGCGGCAACAAAGCTGCCATACCAAACTTTGTAGTAGAAGGGAAAATGCTCTGCATACTGCTGATAGAAACCTTACTTTGCGTTTCTCGCTGAAGCTGATCTGCCATCGTAGCCGCCACTTCATAACGCATGGCATCTGAGATAATTACAAATACTTTCGTATCCGAGGTTTGGATACGTGAACGGTAAAAATCCTCCTGTTGCGGTACTTCCAGAACTTTACCGTAAATTTCCAGTTCATCCGCACATACATCCGACCAGTTGTTGCCCAACTCACCTAAGAACCAGTGCGTATAAAGTCCTTCCACCTTATCAACAACATGCTTGAACAAATCATCCAGCAGAATATTGGAAGTCTCCAAACTCTTTTGAAAACTAAGATGGAACAAACGGTAATAAGTGTCCATCTGATAGTAACTCTCTGTATATTCTTTCCAGATACTTTTCGCTTCTGCGGTATGGAATCCGGCTGAATGTTCCTTAAAGAAACTTTGCATATTCGCCACTTGTAAGATACCATCGTAAAAATTTTCAAATGGCTCATACCATACACAAGTTCTCCGTTTTTCAACGGTATTCGTAATGGTATCCACATCAATAATATGGTCACTAATCTCTGTCATTAGCTTTGTCAGAATTACTTCGTTAATACACGGAAAGCACTCTGTTCCTGCCAAATCTTCTACTGTCAGCTTTTCAAAACGCTGATACAGACGAGCTTCATCCTCAACATAACGTGCCACATCATATAATTGCGGAATGTTATCACTATGAAGCCATTCAGAAATGAAATCATAGCAATATGCCTGATGGGGTATGGAAATAAAACTGTCCAGTCCGGCAAGATACTCCTGCCGCATGGTACGGGTCGCTGCAGTTAAAAGCAGATGAATTGCCAACTGCCCAAGATCTGGTTCTTCCTCCACAAATCCACATCCCTGACGAACCATCGCCCAAAAAGCTGCGTCTGCATGATATTTTACAAAATCCTGATAAACCGTATTATTATTCAAATCCAGTCCCGCCTGGAACACACTACGGAGAATCATATTAGGCTGTGCACCTTTCAATCCACAGATTGCCGCCATGACAGCCATGTGTAACTGTGCCGGTGTTTCCGGAACTTTATTCTGTGTGCTGACTTTCAAACGACGGTCTTTCGCATTGAAGTAAGCACGATAATTTTTAACCTGTTTCCTCATTGCAGGATTTGATATAAGTCCCATCTCATCCATCCAGATAGAAATCAGATCTGCCCGAAACTCTTCACTGTAAAGCTCTACATCTAGAAGCCAGTTATCATCCGGACGGTTATAGACACACGGGCTGTAAACCAGATAATTTGTGGTCAAATCATCTATTGAAAGTAATTTTTTTACAGAAAACGCATTATTTCCAGTCAGTGCAATCACCTTTGCATTTTCCAAAACCACTTCATCCAGTTTATCCTCAAATTCCTTATCTTCATCATACCAGAAAATGATACGACGCTGATAAAACTCAGGCAGAGGTGCAGCAAACCTGCGATTTAAATCTTGAATTATTTTATCTGTATCCATGCTGTCCTCCTACCTTATAATTTTCCAATTTGCTTTTCGTTTTGTTCCGCCCTGTACCAATCTACCTTTTTCCTGTAAAGAAGCGAACATTCGAGAAATCGTTCTTTTCGATATACCCATTTTTTCTGCATAATAGGCCTGTGTTGCAGACGGATTCTTCTCTATAATCTGCAACAATTTTTCTATCTGCATCTGTTCCTTATTAAGTGGCACTTCAGCGCCATTAGTGCCATCATCAGCGCCACAATTAACGCCATTAGCGCCATTTTTAGTGTCATTGGCGTTAATTATGGCGCTATTGGTATCAACCTGACCTCGATAAATATTGATACGCAAATCAACTTCGCCACCAATAAACTCTGGCTCTTGCAATCCGGCAGCTTTTACTTTGTCTATAATTCTCGGAATGCCGCTTCCCCAATGCTCGATCAGATTCATGTAAGCAAACGCATGAGCAAGAGCTTCATTTCTGATTTTAGAATAGCCTTCTTTCATACGCTCCATCGTTTGTCCCATTGGCAACTTTCCTGGAGAAGTAATTTCCAATCGGTTGTCATATACCGCTACCTGTATCGTACCATGATCCAGATAACTACGATGTACCATAGCATTGATAATCAACTCACGAATGGCATCCGGTGGAATCTCATAAACATCCTGGCGATAAATTCCCACAATAGTAGCACCCAGATGAATATTTCTTAAGACAAACTGAAATGCTTCGTCTATCTGTTTCCAAAGCGGACCGCTATATTCTCTACGGTCAACAAAAACTGCTTTTGTTGTCCCTTTGAACACACCACATTGCGTTGCAACATGAAGTCCTCCGTTTCCAGTCAAAATAGCAAAAGCATTAGACGGATAATCTTTTCCATCACGCTCAATTAAAATTCCCCAGGAACGCAACTGCTGTCTTCCCACATCTTTAATCGATGCTTTCTGTTCCTCTGTACGGGCATTTCTGACAGCCTGCTCTTTCATAGCTTTGCAAAGGGCATCAATATCTTCCTCTGTAACATTTAACCCAGTACATAAAGCCTGATCATAGTAGCGGTTACTGCCCTCAAACAACAACTCCTTTACCATATACTCATCGGCAAGGCGGGTAGTTCCGGCAACACGGACATATACACCACCATCTCTACCAAGAGCTTTGATATAATATGGACGTTGTCTGCCCTCAGAAACCTCTACCACGATGACAGTCTTACCATCAACCGTCTGTAAAGTAATATCCGGGATGATTGCCGGTTCACAGCTGTCTGATACGGCATTGGCAATGGCATCCATTTTTTTGAACACATCTTCCTTGTCAAAGCCAACAACCTTTCTGGTTTTATCAGCAATTCCGAAAATAATTTTTCCTCCGGTTCCATTTGCAAAGGCAACCACAGACTTCATATATTTGATGCTTTTCTCTGGCAGGGTCTCTTTGAACTCCACATTCTTCGATTCTCCTGCAAGAATTTCTTCTATGGTCATTGTAACACCTCGCTCTCTTTTACAGCTTTAACTGTTGTTACGATAGCATTGGTCCAACGAATTGAATCAATGCCGCAACTGCCGATCCAAATTCGACAGTTCCTTTTATAGCCTGTAACGAAGCTATTGCTGTCTTTATCATAGATTTCTTTGGCTTTTCAGATATAACTTCTGCTTCTATAACTTCCAAGCTTTCAGATGCTGCTTCTTTATCCTCATCAGATGTAAGAGTATCCATCTTCGTCCTAACTGCATCAATTAACTGTTCAATATCGTTTGCTGTTGCCCCAATATTTGTAGTTGCCATAACAGATGAATTATCATTTGCAATAATAGCTTGACCATTTTGCACCGTCACATTATAAATATTCTTTTCATCTATTCCCATATCAATACCTACTTTCGTTAAATAACTTTCCACATGACGAATCAACACCATAACAAATCGTTCATTAAAACCTTTGATTTTATCTTGCCATTTGGATGAAGAAGAATATCCCATGGCAACACCACGATATACAGAACTGTTATTTTCTACCAAATATCTTAAAACAGCGTACACATTTCGTATTTCTTCGCTATCAGTTTCACCCAATGAAAAAATCAATCTTCCGTAGGATCCTTGTACTTCTTTAACTTCACTCTCTAAATTCCAATCACAGCTGCCACAATCATGAATGTAATCACTTATAATCGGAGTGCTATCTATGTAGTTCACAAATTTCCCAAGCACATCAGCATAATCTTCATAATTTGCCTGAAGTAGTCGATTAGAGCAACTATTAAAATCATATTGAATTTTTCGCAATTCTTTTCTATTCAATTTCATAATTTTTCACCCCACAAAACGGGCAATATGCACCCGTCATCTTTAATAATGGTTTAATTTTTGCAGTACGTTTGCAACATGGAAAATCACAAATTTCCATTGCTTCTATTCCTGAACGAATAGGATCTTCATTTTCATGCTTCGGACGTTTTCCAGCCTTGAATGTAATGATTCCTTTTTTGCTATGCCGTTCCATTTTTTTGAATTCATTATAAATCATATCATTAACAGCATTCGTCACCATTTTCATGGCAAGTTCAAGTACATCCTCAGTAACATAGTTTTCGCTTATTAAGCCGCAACTTGGACAAAATATATGAAGCACCCCGTCATCCTCCAAATCAGAAGGAGTTGCCTTAAAATATGTGCCACATTGTTCGCATTGCAAAAGAACATAACCATCATCATCTGCAGGAATAGGAATCGTCATATTGATTTCATCACTCATATTGCTCCCCCTTACTTTATTTTAGCCAACACCTCTTGAAAAATTGCATAATTCTTCTTCACGCCGTCATCCAGGTCAATAGAGATCATTTGGTCGGCAAGATGATGAATCTTTTCCTCGTAGGTACGGATTTCTGCATCCTGTGCCTGCAAGGTGGTCAGCCTTTTGTTCAGTTTCACTCGCTCACCAGTGGAAGCATTGGCAATCCGCTGCTCCAGATCAGCAATAGCAGTACGATAACGAGCCTGCTGTTCATGCACATAATCTGTACGGATACGGGCAATGGTGTCCGGCTGATAACGGTGCATATAAATCAGAGCCTTAAAGCCATTCTTCTTGCCACTGTCAAACAACCAATAAATCGGGCGTTTTTGATAAATCTTACAATGATCTTTATAAAAATCATTTAGGAAATAATTTCGAATTACATCTTTCGGCTGACCTTTTCCGCCCAGAGCATCGGCAATAAATTTTAAGTTTTCATCCAGCGTATCTGCACCGTAAACGGTTTTCACAAACTCCACGAACAGACCGACAATATCATCCTCGAAGTATTCATCGTCGCAAATCGGAATAATGTTATCCTTATCAGCCGCAAAAGAGGTATACTTGCTGTCATCCCATTCGCCACCTGCATAGGTAAGACCATCCACATCCAGCGAGTAGCGACCGAACATACAGCCCACCGCATAGGAAATGAAGGAGCGAATATCTCTGCCAAGGTCAGCCTTGCGGACGGTAACATCCTTGTCCTCAACCTCCGGTGTCAGTTCGTCCTGCAAGCCGTAAATATCAATAAAAATACGGTTCAGTTCTTCCTCGTTGGATTTCAGATGATTAAATCGGTCGTCACATTCCGCCTGCCACTGGTTAAAGGCTTCGGAAATGGTAGAAACGTTGCGAAGCAGCGGGTGACGCTGAAAGTCCCATGAGGTTTCAAAGGAATCCCAATCCGTTTGTGATAATAAAATATTCCATTTTGTTAATTGATTTACCTCATCTTCATTTGAATATACAATTGGTATTCTATTTATCTGCTCAGGACCATAGTTAATTGTCGGTGCTAAATATCCTAATATTTCCATTGCAACTTTTGAATTTAAGAGTGCTAAATGATACATAAGTCTTTTATTAAAGAAAAAACTAACTGGTCCACCATTTCCAAACAAAATTCCTTTTGGAACATACCGACAGGTAAAAATGCTTGAAGAAATTTCTGTCCAAGTTATAGCTTCCAGCATATAATACTGTGAATCTCTCAAACGATAATTCTTAACATTTGCTTTTATATCCGCTCCATCATTCTCTAAATTTACAATCGTATCAAAATTGCCATACCACCGTCGCTTTTCTCCTCCAGATGTAACAGGAAACCATTTCATTGACGAATCTATCATTTCAGCATGAGAATACAATTCAAACCCAAGCTTGCCAATATTCACTTCATGCCATAAACGAAGATATGTATTATTATCTCCAGTCAACACTCCCTTTTTAGTTTCACCTGCAAATTTATTTCCTGTCTGAAATGCTTCAAGCATTTTAGTACTTGCCCAATATGCCACAGGACTTCCTGGTATTATTGAAAAATTATCTGTATTCTGCTCGTAATAAAACCCACAATCGTGGTTTTTAATTGCTTCCAATGTTTTCTGCCGCTGAACTTCCATACCACCCCGGAAATCTACCAAACGCAAATAGCATCCCTTTTTCTGTACATTGCGATTCTGGAAAGCAAACGTACATACCGGAACGGTTGCTTCTTCAAATGCAGAATATTCAAACTGAATCAGTGTTTCAATGGTTGCTTGGTTATACAAGTAATTACGCATTTTCTCATAGCTCTGAATAAACATCCAAACATACGGGGTAAAGAATCCGCAATAACCACTCTGTTTTGTCATTTGAGAAGCATGAATGACAAACGCAGAGAAGAAATCGCTCTTATAATCTGCGTGATTATTTTTTATAAATTCATTCAGCTTCGGATTCATATTAGACGCACCCATATACGGCGGATTCGTCACTACCACATCATATTTCTGTGCCAGAGCTTCTGCCATCTGTACCAGCGGCAGTAATTCTCTCAATGCCGTCTCACGGGACATATTTATATCTTCCGTAATCTCTGCAAAGCGGTCATACAACGCAGACCAATCCTGCGGTGTTACGTTCAGAATAGAACCGTATTCCTTTGCATCATGCAGTTCGCTGATAATGGTGTCCATAGCAGCTGTCAGCTTCGCATCCCCATTACAGAAATAGTCTACCGCAAATTCATCTACATGATTGCTCTCCACAATAGCATATACATGGGGCTGAATGCCACGGCTGAAGAAGCGGCGGTCATACTGACGAGCTTTCATCATTACCGCAAAATAAGCCAGCTGTGCCGCACGGTCATCAATATCCAATCCGTAAAGATTATTCTCCACAATGCTTGCCACTGCTTCACGTGTAGTATAGCCATAGGATTCATAAATCTTCATCAGCACATCGAACATATACGCAAGAATATGACCGGAACCGGAGCATGGGTCAATGACTTTCAGTTGATCCGGTGTCAGTGCGGCGTATTCCTTACGAATTTCTGCAAGCTGTGCCTGCACTTCCGGCTCCTGCTCAGCTTCTTCCAGATAGTAGTGCCATTTGGTATCTTCCGTGTCACGGTTTCCAGCAGCATAGGCAGACTGTTCTTCCTCGGTAGGAAGAAACTGATCTTTGGCATCCGGGTGTCCTTCCAGCCACAGACGACCAAGGCTGTTCTCTACCATGTAGTGAACAATCCAGTCCGGTGTAAAAAGCTGGGTTGCTGCAGGGATGTTTTCCTTTGTGATTTTCACATTCTTTTTCAGTGCTGCGAAAACATCGTCTTTTTTCTCGCTGTTATAATACTGATATAGCCAGCCGATAATCTGTACAGCATCCTTCCAGTCATCCTCCGGTATCAGTTCAATCATCTGCTGAATGACACTGCCTTCACGGAGCAGATTGTCCGGCAGAAGAAGCTCTGTGTAGTCGGCAATCTTTTGGAACATTCCCGGCAAAATTTTATTCAGAGCGTTGCACTGCACAGTCAGTAGGTATTTATACAGTTCTTCGGTCTTTTCTGCATCTTTCAGCTCATAGACTTTTTCCATATTCAATCCATCTAAATCCAGATGAATGACTTCGGAGATAATCTGCGGCTTAAAGCTGTTTTCCTCGTCCGTGAACACACGCACATGAGAAGGAAGATAGCTGTTTACTTCCATGAATCGCAGAGCAGAGAAGCGGTTGAACCATGTGTAGGCAACCTCCTCCATGACCTGCTTATATCCTTTATCGTTAATCTCGTCAATGAGAGCCTGACGCTGTTTCTTTTCATCGGCTGTGAGGACTTTGCCGCCAATGCTGTCCGCATTGGCATCCTCAATATTGTCCTCTGTGATACCGTATTCCACACCTTTCAATGAAACACGGGCGATCAGCTCTGTTCTTGCCCAGACAGCAAACTTTTTTATCGCATTTTTATCCATATATCATTCCTCCGGCTCCATAAGAACTGCTTTGCAGGGATTCTCCTCCGTTATCTTTGTTCCAGCTGTAACCGTTATTTCTTTCATTGGAATTGCGTACTCAAAATCAAATTGCATATTCTCTATTACAGCTCCCATTGATGGATTCTTTAATCCGACAGGAACTAAATAATATTTTCCTGTCTTGTTATACATATCTAAAAACTGATCTCTATTACCTGATCCGTTATTTTCATCCATCCACTGGTAACGTGAAACCGTTGCCAAAAGTAGTTGTTGCATTTCTATTCCGCACTTATTAGCTCGACTAATGCTTTCATCAATATTTGCGCCTATATGCAGAAAATATCCTTTTCCATAATTTCTGTCATACGATTCATATACCCAACATGACTTAGGAAACGGTGGAACAATATAATCAACCCTCAAAAAAGTATCTGCGAATGCCATATCTTTGTATTTTTTCTTCCACTCTTTGAAAATTTCTTTACCCACTGAGTAATTTGTAAAAAACAAGCCTATGGCAGGTGCATCTCCACCCCAAAGATATACTGTTCCTCTCCACTTTGCAGCATTCCACTTTTCAAGGTTAATTGGTGAAGAAAAGAACATTGTTTTTCGTTCCTTTTCTGGCAGTGGCTTCAATTCTCCCAATGGCGGTTTTTTACTATTCGTAACACCTCTGAAACGCCAATATAGCCTGTCATACTGCTTTTCATCCAAAAGATTATAGTATGTGTATGGTTTCAACGGTGTAGGTATATACTGTTGATCAGCATCATCAAAAAATGCCGCAATAAATTTATTTGTTTCTGCCGCTGAATCATATAACATTTGATAGACAATGTTAGCCTCCCATACAACGCCCTTCCCCTTTTTCTCGGAATAGAGTTTTTGATGATATGTTTCTTCACATAAAACAAGAACAAACTCTGACTCCATGATTTGATGCTCCATCCACCTCGGCCATCCTTCAGGAGGTGCTTCTTCATATTGGTCTATCATCGCATCAATTCCTTCTGAACGTAGTCTATTTGCCAATTCCAACACTTTATCTTCATATGCTTGATTTTTATGGGCATATGAAATAAACACTTTTGGGTTATTTTCCATATCTGTCTCCTATTCTTTTTAATTGATTCCAATACTTCTAATATTTGACCTTATCGCAAACAATGGAACTGGTAGTATTCCTTTTGCTTTTTTCTTTTCAATACTAATTGCAGTTACTTGACATTCTTCAAAATGTTCCCTCTGACAATGCCATTCCAATGCGTCTGCTTCCTGTTCGGATAACGTATATACGACATTATGGAACGGCAATATAATTCTATCGCTTTCAGGCATTTGACAATCTACCAATATTTTTTTCTTATAACAAATTACGAAGTTTTCTAAAACAAAAGGCTTCTCGCCGACATTAAAGATTTCAATTCCATGTTCAGAAAAACTTTCTTTCACACGATATTCTTTCTCTGTTAACTCATTTTCTGGAGTTGCTACCATTTGGAAACATAGCTTCGGTCGTCCTCGAAAAATAGTAGTCAGTTCATTTAACAACCAGCCAATAATAACTCCTAAAATGCCAATAGTTGCACTAATCAGTTCCATTTTCTATTGTTCTCCACCTTTAATTCAGCTTGATCTCGTCGCAATTCTTCAGCAACTGTTTCAGCTGAGAACGAATCTTCTCTACATAATCATCAATATCCGCATCCGTCTGTAAGGTCTTTGCCTGAAATACAACCTGACGGTTATAGGCTCGGACAACCTTTTTCTTTGCAGTTGCTTGCTCTTTTCCTTGCTGTGTCGGCTGTACCTGTGGCTTCGGTGCAGGCGGTTCCAAAACAGATTCAATATTGCTGACTGTATCATCCTTGTACTGACACATCGGCAGAAACATGGCATCCAAAAGGGCAAGGCTCTTTAATTCTGCGATTTTCTCCTTGCACTGGCTGAAATACCGATCTGATTTTTCAATTAGATGGGATACCTTAGAATCGCCGTTTGCGGCAGTGTGGGTTGCTTCCATACACTGACGAACCGTTTCCAGAATCTCAACACGTTTTTCTTCCAACATCTTGTCATGAGCTGTACGAACCGTATCCATCAGCGGATTCAGTTCACGAATCCGGTTATAGTTGAACTTACTTCCGGTCTGAACCATGATAATCAAACGAATGGTATTCAGTGCCTTGTGTGCTTCCTCATTTTCTGCGATACAGTCAAGATCATCATGCAGAGATTTTTCAAACTGCACTGCCTGGTCGAATACTGTTACCTGGGTTTTGAAGAAGTTTTCAATGCCGTTGCTCATGGCTTCTTTATTGTCGAAAAGAGCATCCTCTTTTTTCAGCACACGCTCAATCAGGGCAATATTGTCTTTCTTCTGAGAAAGTACATCGTCCATCAAATGAATGGCTTCCTGCACCAATGCACGGTCTGGGTATTTATGTCCGTCATAACGGGCATCCAGAGAAGTATAGTAATCACGCTGTTCACCAAATTTCTCAGTCACAAAGCGAATCAGCCCATCTTCATCGTCCGGTACATCCATGATGTCGAAATACTCTCGGAGCATCGCTTTTACATCACGCATCATCGTAGCAGAAATGGTTTTACGCTTGCTGATGGAAGCCTTGCCGATCTCACTCTTTTTTCGGAGCATATCTGGCAATTTCGGGTCATCTGGCTGAATGGTATTGCCTGCATACTTGATGGTTACTTTCTGGGAATAAATCAGCTGTGCCGCAACCGCAGCAATATCAATTTCTTTCCATCCATACGGAATTGCACTATATTTGCTTTGCACGTCTGCCATAGATGTCGGCAGTTTTTTCGCATCCTGCATTTCCAGATATTCTTCCATAGCGGAAGCAGCATCACGGTTTGGCTCCATGCCCGGAAGTACCGTTACCGCACCTGTCAGAATCGCAATAATATCTGCATCACTGCCTGCATTATCTGTAATCAGGTCAAGCTTGCTATATACATGAGCAACCAGATATTCAAGAGACTGGTCAATCTTACTCTTGGCATTTCCGGCTTTGATTTCCAGATGTTCACCGTCTACATAGAACTGTGCCCCCTCGATAGCATTTTGCAATTCGCTCATGGCACTCAGCTCATATTTTCCGGCTTCGTCCTGCTGGTCACTGATGATTTTCTGCACAGTTTTCGGAAGCTGGCTTACATTTCTCTGCTTTACATACTTGCGAATCTTCATAGCAGATTCCAGAGATTCATAGTAAGGCGTATCAGCCAGAACTACGATTGCTTCGTTGCCTTTGGATTCTGCCATCAGACGATAATCCGTTTTTTCAATAGCATCGGTAGCAACGGTCAGAAAACGCAGACGCATACCGCCTGTTGCCACACCAACAGTAATACCATCTACCATCTGGTCGAAGGCAAAGTCATATTTTCCATAACGGAACTTCTTAGTTGTGAAAATATCACCGTAAATCATCTGAGCAATACGCTCTACGATAGAAGCGGTATCCACATTTGTATCTCTTATTTCACGCTGAATATCCTGTTCTTCGTCAGTCAGGAAGTTATAAGTGTCACCAGTTCTGCCGATATAGTTCTGGCTCATCAGACGATCAAGGCATCCTCGGACAGCTTCACGCATGATAATCTTATCCACACGAATATCGTCTGCCATAAGAATTACGATATTGTCCAAATTGGAAGGAATATCATCAATATATCGAATCAAGTACAAAAGTTTCAGTACATCTACATCCTGCTGTTCAATGCCGTCCCCGTTGTCAGCAGCTTTCTGGCAACGCTCAATTACACGACGAATCGAACCATCCAGGAAAGTATGTACAGTATCATAAAAACGGAAGAACGGAACAAGTGCATATTCATCCTTCTCCTGAATTTTCTGTGCAGCTTCCTGGAAACCGGACAGCATGGAACGCTCACCACCAGACAGGTGCTTACCGGAATTTCCATGTTTCCGGATTTCAGCAAATATCTTCTGCATGATGATAAACTGATACGGCACGAACGGGAAGTTCTCGGTAAATTCCCTTGGGCCGGAATAACCTTTAATATCCAGAATGGAACCGCTAAAGCTGAACAGGTTACGAAGAACAGAATCATTCTGCTCATAAACAGCTTCCAGATTTTTAGCTGCTTCTGGTTTCTTTTTCAGAATACGTTTCTGGATGACCTCATCCACAGAGGAAGATGATAAACTCAGTCTTGTCTTAAAACGAGCCTGAATACGGGAGAACTCATCGGCACGAACTTTGATGATTTCATCAATGGCTTCCTGTCCGGTGCAGATCACCCAAATCTTTCCTTCACACTCACTTCCGATTTTTTCTGTCAAAGACTGGAGGTTCAAAAGCATATCGGTGTCTGTGCCGACATACTGACCAACTTCGTCGATCATAAACAGCAGACGGAAGTTCGCTGGTTTAGTATCCACATAGGCTTTCATATCTTCCACAAGCTGAGCAATAGATATTTCTGTTGCAGTTTTATCATTGAACCATGCCTTGGCATCGTCCTCACTCATATCTAAAACTTCCATTAGTGTCGGGATGATGAACTTGCCATTGAAAGCAAAGGCACGGCGCATTTCAAGCCAGGGCTTGCCTTTCTTTTCTTCAAAGACTCTGCGGAACTCCTCGGTTTTTCCCTGCTGGTCGATATAACGCTCCATCATGGCAACTTTCAGATTTTCTCCGTAAAATCCCAGATGGTTATAGAACATCTTGGCAAAAACACGAAGTACAGCGGTCTTGTCTTTATTGCTGAAGCCTTCAATATCAATGTTGAAAAGAATGGTTTCCGTCTGCCCCTTCGTGGCACGGTCGATCAGCATAAAAGTTGCCGGGTCATCCTCAAATTTTTTACGGAAACGTTCCACACTGCGAATGCCTTTCACCTCTTTATTTTCCAAAAGATAGGAAAGCATTTTCAAGAAGTGAGATTTACCACTTCCAAAGAAACCAGAAATCCAAACACCCATATCAGCGGTCGGCTGATCGAAAGCATCACCGTAATAATTGAAGAACGTAATGAAATGTTTCTTCAATTCTCTGGTAATGACATATTCATTTAACTCCTGCTCGATTACATCATCAGCAGCCTGATCTACTTTAATTACACCATTGATTTTGCGGTTAATGTCATCCGCAAACATATCTCGAATCATCATGGCTTTATCCCCCTTAATCTATGACATTGAATGCCCGGTAATAATCATTTGGTGTCAGACGATTGAACAGTTTTACATGACGACCATCGAACTCACCTGGATACATAACCAAAATCGGAACATCCGAAAAATACGGTTGCAAGGCTTCCAGTAACGTATGGATTCTCATAAATGGAAACACCTCGCCTACACCTGTCAACATCAGCACATCACCTAGTTCGTGTGGCTCATACTGAATTTTATCAATGAACTCTCCCTTGCCGATTGCGGAATTCAGCTGTTCCAGAAGATAAGCACTTCCGTCAGCTTCTTCCATATCTGGAATTGCATCTGTGATGTCCATATCATCGCAGATAGAGAGAAATGTTTTATATAAATTACAAACAATCAAATGGCAATCTAAGGACTGATCAGTTTCCAGCTGATTCACAAAATGGCGAACAACCATTTCTTTCTCCGGCTCATAGCAGAAGATTCTGATATTCACCTCATTGCTGAGTCCTTTGCCTTCCAGGAACTCCGGTTCCTGAATCAATGCCCGAACTTTGTCCAGGCGCTCTTTTATTTCACTCATCGGGTTACCTCCTACACAAAGCAATTAAACGCCGGCAGTATTGCCATATCGCCATTGCTTCTGATGGCATTTTCCAAAACAGGATGCAGCCATACTGGATTCAAATGATCTGCCTTGAGATTATCGAGATATTCTGTTTCGACAAGCACTCTGGCAATAATCTGTTTTAACTTTGTTATCGTACTATCGCTCCAGGAAGCTACGGTATCATTTTGTTCCTGTAAACGCATAAAAAATGTATTCAAATCTATCTTACCAAAAGACGTGTCCCTTAATCTGTACTTCTCGCCAATGACGGTCAGCATAAATTCCCAGACCAGTCGGCTTTGCTTCATTAACGCATACAGACAAATCTGTTTTGCTACATCTGTTGGTTGTGACGCAATCGCAGAAACCAGAGAATCATCTTCCAGAGCATGAAGCCGTTTGATGCAGGCTTTCGCCATGCGTGTAATAGATTTTTCCGTTGGATACTGGAAAAGATTCTGCTCTACAATTTCTTTAACAATCGCATCATTTGAATTTCCTTCTGCCATTAGCTTTGCGGTAGAGCGCATCTCGTAGAAAAGGAACGGCTCTCTGGTCAAAGACGCAATATAAGGATAAGAATGATCCATGCTACCGTACCTCCTTACTGTTCCTCTTTTTTATCAGGAACAAATTCCATGATATCTCCCACATCACAATTCAAAGCAGAACATATCTTTGACAGAATCTCTGTACTTACATTTTCATCTTTTGATAATCGAGACATCGTTGTTGTACTAACTCCTGTCATTGCACGCAAATCTTTCTTCATCATTTCTTTATCAATTAACAATTTCCACAATTTCTTGTAACTAACTGCCATTTTTTCACCTCAATCTTATTTGCTTGAAATATCTGTTCACATGCCTCAATTGTAAAACGAGATGCAACCCCTCTCGTTCCGGCCTGAGGCCATAGTGGATTGAAATTGAACACTTCCCGGGAGGTTGCATCCCGGCTTACAA